>JAPKCP010000387.1 GCA_028822885.1 Yoonia sp.
TGGCCTTCAAGGTTTTTTCGCATTTTGCCAAATGCTGCGGCTTCAAGCTGGCGAACGCGCTCTTTGGACAGGCCTAGCTCGGTGCCAAGACTTTCCAACGTCCGCGGATCCTCGCGCATTTTACGTTCTCGTACAATAAACCGCTCACGATCATTTAAGTCACCTAATGCTGACAACAGCCACTGCCGAAGTGTAGCGTTATCATGACTATTCTCAACCGTTTCAGCCGCTTGGGGGCCGTCGTCTTCAAGGGCGTCAATCCATTCGCGCCCTTCATCTTCCGCAGATTGTGTCGCGTTGAGTGAGAAATCAGAGCCGGACAAGCGGCCTTCCATCATCTCTACGTCACGCAAAGGAACGCCAACTTCGGTCGCAATCGCTTCACGCATGGCTTGGCGATCGAGAACACGCCCCTCGGTAGAGGCTTCACGCTCTAGCCGGGCCTGCACACGGCGCAAATTAAAGAATAACGACTTTTGGGAAGACGTTGATCCTGTCCGCACCATCGACCAATTACGCATCACATAATCTTGGATCGACGCCTTGATCCACCAAACCGCATAAGTCGAAAAACGCACCCCGCGATCAGGGTCAAATTTGTCAGCGGCCTTCATGAGCCCAACTGAGGCTTCTTGGATCAAGTCGTTCATGGGGGCGCCGTAGCGTTTGAACTTTCCAGCCATCGAAATCGCTAAACGCATGTATGCTGTAATCAACCGGTGCAAGGCCTGCTCATCGCGGTGATCGCGCCAAGCGTATGCCAATGCAAGTTCTGTCTCGGCATCTAAAAGCTCTGCTTTCATTGCCTTACGGGTCATCTTCTGATCTGAATAACCATCGAACGCCATGTTTTCGTCCCCACCAGATTGCGCACGCATGTTCTCGTGCTATTGACTTTGTTACGAACCAATTCAGAGGACGGATCATAAAAAAGTTGCAACATTTATCAGACAAATCCCTGACATTCGTGACTGGCGGTGCCGCGTCCGGCAAATCCAGCTTTGCAGAACGGATGACGCGGGCAAACGGAAAGCCGAAAACCTATATCGCGACTTTGCAGCCCTTCGACGATGAAATGCAGGCCAAAACGGTGAAGCACCAGCTGGATCGCGGGACCGACTGGACGACAATTGAGGCTCCGATTGAGGTCGGGGATGTGCTCGCGAAGCTTGGCGCTGGTGACGTTGTTCTGCTTGATTGTGTGACGCTTTGGTTAACCAATGTGATCCTTTCGGAAATGGACGCAGATGCTGCCTGTGAGGAATTGGTAAATGCGCTGTTAACTTGTGCGTGTGACGTTGTTGTCGTGTCAAATGAGGTTGGCATGGGGATCGTGCCCGACAATGCACTGTCTCGTAAATTTCGGAATATGCAGGGTAAGATTAACCAAATGATTGCTGCGCGTGCTGATACGGTGCTGACTGTTATCTCTGGCATTCCACTAGTTCTGAAAGGGTCTAGCGATTTGGGTCCCGCAACGCACGGTTTCCCGGTGGAGAAGGTTTGACCCGGTTCTGGCTCGTCCGGCATGGACCCACGCATCAGAAAACCTTTACTGGATGGCGGGATGTTCCTGCGGATTTGTCCGATACGGCAGCGCTTAAGCGACTGTCCGATTACCTCCCGCAAAAAGCACTTCTGACCTCGTCCGATTTATCGCGCGCCATGGCAACAGCGGACGCGATTGCAGAGTCTCGCACCCGGCTCCCAGTGCGCAAAACCCTGCGGGAATTTGATTTTGGTGTCTGGGATGGCATGCATCACACTGAGGTCGCGAAACGAGACCCCATCCTAAGCCGTGAATTTTGGGAAAAACCCGGATCGCTGGCACCTCCCGATGGAGAAAGCTGGAACGCAGTGACAAGTCGGGTGACAACGTCACTGCATCATCTGGCCCAACAGCACAAAAGCGCTGACATCATTGTGGTCGGCCATATGGGAATGATCATGACCATGATCGCGCAATGTGGTGGCACCCCCTACGCCGCGATGGGGCATAAAATTGATAACCTATCGGTCACAGATATGCAGTTGACCTTGCAAGGTTGGCAAATCGGCACCATCAATTATCTGGCCTAATACCTACGTGGAAAAACTCAATGACCTATGAGCTTTATATCGGTGATCGCACCTTCTCAAGTTGGTCCCTGCGCGGATGGCTTATGCTTGAGAAGTTCGGGTTACCCTACAAATCAACCATGGTCGGATTGTATGCAGGAACTATGGCCGCAGACTTGGCGCATCTACCGGGTGCGAAAACAGTCCCTGTGATGGTGACGCCATCAGGTGGGGTGCTTACTGATAGTATCGCGATGGCTGAAACTTTGGTTGAGGAAAATCCGGATGCCGGGCTTTACCCAAAAAACCCTGAAGCGCGTGCGCTGGCCCGATCTATGATCGCAGAAATGCATGGCAGTTTTGGTGCACTGCGTGGGGATTGTCCGCACAATATGGACCATACTTTGGTGGGCTTTCAGCCATCACCAGCAGTCACAA
>JAPKCP010000093.1 GCA_028822885.1 Yoonia sp.
GATTGGTTTGCCATGTCGTTATAAGACGCGATCCGCGCTTTTGATTTCGCCTGCCGGGCCTTGGCCCCTTGGCGCATCCATTCCAGTTCACGTTCCAGCGTGCGTTGCTTGGATTTGTCGTCTTTGGATTCACGTTCCATACGTTTGGCTTTGGCTTCGAGCCATGATGAATAGTTGCCTTCGTGTGGAATACCGGACCCACGATCGAGCTCAAGAATCCAGCCTGTAATCGCATCAAGAAAGTAGCGATCGTGGGTCACAATCAGGATTGTGCCTTTGTAATTAATGAGGTGCTGTTGCAGCCAAGCGATAGTTTCTGCGTCAAGGTGGTTCGTTGGTTCGTCAAGGAGCAACATGTCTGGTGCTTCAAGCAATAGCTTGCACAAGGCAACGCGGCGTTTCTCACCACCCGAAAGCGTCGTAACATCGGCGTCGTCTGCTGGGCAACGCAACGCCTCCATTGATACGTCAATTTGTGCGTCGAGATCCCAAAGGTTCTGCGCATCAATCTCGTCTTGTAGCGTCGCCATTTCGTCGGCGGTCTCTTCTGAATAGTTCATCGCGACTTCGTTGTAGCGGTCCAGAATAGCTTTCTTATCAGCGACGCCCAACATAACGTTTTCACGTACAGTCAGGGTTTCGTCCAAGTGTGGTTCCTGCGGGAGGTAGCCAACACGCGCACCCTCAGCCGCCCACGCTTCACCAACGAAGTCTGTGTCTTGGCCTGCCATGATTCGCATCAAGGTGGACTTACCCGTGCCGTTTACACCGACCACACCGATTTTGACCCCGGGCAAAAAATTCAGGCGGATTTTTTCAAAAACTTTCTTACCGCCAGGGTAGGTTTTGGACACGCCATCCATGAAGTAGACGAATTGATTGCTGGCCATGTTAGACGCTCCGGTATTGTGAGTTTACCACTCAATAGCGGGGTGTGGGCGCGGCGGCAATTGGTGAACGGTTTAAACTGATCCGGGATGTTTTATCGTGTGCTGGGCGGTGAAGAGTGGCTTTCGCCGTATTGGTATTTGACAATCAAAATCTGTTCGCGTCCCAATGTTCATCTTAAGGAGAGTTTCATGCCCTATACCCCTGCTGAAAATCGTTACGAAAAGATGACATATCGCCGGTGTGGCAAGTCGGGGTTGAAGCTACCGGCTGTGTCGTTGGGGCTGTGGCATAATTTTGGTCATGATACGCCACATGACACAAAGCAGGCGATCTGCAGGACAGCTTTTGACCATGGGATTACCCACTTTGATCTTGCCAATAATTATGGCCCGCCCGCTGGGTCCGCAGAGCATGCGTTTGGATCAATCCTAAAAGAAGATTTTCAGAATCACCGGGATGAGCTGATCATCAGCTCTAAGGCTGGATACGAGATGTGGGATGGCCCTTATGGGGAGTGGGGAAGCCGCAAGTATATGATTGCGTCGTGTGATCAGTCGCTCAAACGGCTGGGCCTTGATTACGTGGACATTTTTTATTCACATCGGTTTGACCCAGACACGCCGCTAGAGGAAACGATGGGCGCGTTGGATACGATTGTTCGGTCTGGTCGTGCGCTTTATGCTGGGATTTCGTCATATAATACTGAACGCACCCGCGAGGCGGTTGCCATTTTGAAAGACCTTGGCACGCCGTGTTTGATCCACCAGCCGTCCTATAATATGCTTAACCGTTGGGTCGAGACGGATGGCTTGAAGGATACACTGCAAGACCTTGGTGTCGGTTCAATTGCGTTTACGCCGTTGGCCCAAGGGATGCTGACGAAGAAATATCTGGGCGGTATTCCTGACGATTCGCGCGCGGCACAGGACAAGTCGCTGTTTCCATCTATGCTGACCGACGCGGTGTTGACGAATATCCGCAAGCTAAATGAAGTCGCTGAAGGCCGCGGTCAAACGCTTGCTCAGATGGCGATTGCATGGGTGCTGCGCGATGGTGGCATCACCACAGCCTTGATCGGCGCGTCAAAGCCAAGCCAAGTGGTTGATTGTGTTGGTGCGGTTGGCAATCTCGACTTCACTGCGTATGAGTTAGCTGAGATCGACAAATACGCAGATGATGAGGCGATCAATCTTTGGGCCAAGTCCTCAGAATCGGACACTTAAAGGCATGTTCAGTGAGGTCTGTACGTGTGATCTGAACGGTGAAGTTGCCGTCCTGTATCGGCATGAGGGGCACATCGAAGCCCCAAATTGGCATCCTGATGGGTATCTGATCGTGAATGGTGGCGGAGGCTTGTTCCGTCTACCTTTGGATCGCCTTAAGTTGGAGCCGATTGATACGGGATTTGCGATTACCTGCAACAACGATCACGGTATTTCGCCAGATGGCCAAACCCTTGTGATCAGTGATGCGACCCTGACTGAACGATCTTGTATTTATACGGTGCCGATCGCGGGGGGCACACCAAAACGGGTCACTGAAAAGACGCCGTCTTGGTGGCATGGGTGGTCGCCAGACAATGCGCGGTTTGCTTATGCTGCTGCGCGTCCCGCAGGTAGTTCCATTGGGCTGTATTCTTGTGCTGTTGACGGCATCGATGAGATATGTGTCACCTCCGCTTTTGATCACGTTGATGGGCCAGATTACACACCAGATGGTCGCTGGATTTGGTTCAACGGTGAGCGGGCAGGGAGGGTTGATCTGTGGCGCATCCATCCTGACGGGACCGCGCTGGAACAAATGACAGACGACGATTCTGTGAATTGGTTTCCACATCCCTCACCCGATGGGCAGCATATTGTGTATCTTGCCTATCCATCAGGCACCAAAGGGCATCCTGTTAATTTGAACGTAAGTCTTCGTTTGATGGCTGCGTTTGGTGGCGTGACACGGTTGCTCGCTGATGTGTTCGGTGGCCAAGGGACAATCAACGTGCCGTCTTGGGCACCTGATAGCCAGCGATTTGCCTTTGTTCGGTATGTGCTTTGATACTAACTTGCCTTGCTGGGACGCGTCAGGCATTTGATGAAACCAATCTAGGGAGTGACGCGTGTGGTGCATCCGATTGCAAAATCGGGCCAGATCATTGGTCTATTGGGCGGGTCGTTTGACCCGGCCCATGCGGGTCATGTGCATATCACCACGACGGCAATCAAACGGTTCAGACTAGATCGGGTTTGGTGGCTGGTTAGCCCCGGCAATCCGCTGAAGAAAAATGGTCCTGCTCCTTTGGCTGACCGGATGCGGACAGCGCGTGAGGTGATGAAGCACCCGCGTGTCTGTGTGACTGACATCGAGGCGCGATTGGGGACACGCTATACCGCTGATACGTTGGCTGCGTTGAAAGCCCGGCACGCTGGCGTTCGGTTCGTCTGGCTCATGGGCGCTGATAATTTGACGCAGTTCCATCAGTGGCAGGATTGGCGTTGGATTATGGATAACGTTCCTGTTGGCGTCGTTGCGCGTCCCGGTGATCGGATTGCTGCACGGCTATCAAAGGCTGCAAAAATTTATGCCAGTGCGCGTATTCCCGGACGGGGCGCGCATATTCTGGGGATGAAGCACGCACCAGCATGGAGCTTTATTAACCTGCCGATGTCGTCGCAGTCCTCCAGTGCGATCCGTGCACGTGGGGAATGGCGCTAAGATGCAAAAGCTGGGCTGGTGCGAGTTTAAGAATCTTCTTAGAAGTATGACATGACGCATCATTTCACCCGCCGCGCGCTTTTGACCTCAGCATTATCAAGTGTTGCTGCTGTTGCCTTTGCTGAGGCGCCGCTGACGTCGCTTCGCCCGACAGCACGTCCTGATTTGAATCCGGCATCATCGCCGCTTGCCCAAGTGACCGTGGCTGAGATTATCGCTGAGGCAAATTTGGATGGTGTCGTTAGTTTTGTTGTGGCTGATGCCAAGACTGGCCAAATGCTTGAATCTACGGATGCAGATATCGCTTTGCCGCCCGCAAGTGTCACAAAAGCGGTGACGGCGCTGTTTGCTCTGGACACGTTGGGGGCCGACTATCGTTTTAAGACTCGATTGCTTGGGACTGGGCCGGTTGTGGATGGTGTCTTGCAGGGTGATTTGATCCTTGCCGGTGGTGGTAACCCAAATCTCGTGACGGATGAGTTAAGTGCGCTGGTGAAGCAGTTTGTTGATAAGGGAATCACAAAAATCACTGGATCGTTTCAGGTCTGGGGCGACGCGTTGCTGTACCGCGAAGAAATTGATCCGCCGCAGTTGGACCATTTGGGATATAATCCATCCATCAGTGGCCTGAACCTCAATTTCAATCGTGTTCACTTTGAGTGGAGGCAGGCGAATGGGCGCTACACCGTGGCCCTTGATGCCCGCAGTGAGACACAACGACCTGCTGTCTACACGTCGCGAATGCGGATCGTGGATCGGTCTATGCCAGTTTATACTTATGCAAATACGGATGCGATTGATGAATGGACTGTCGCGCGTGGCGCGCTGGGCGATGCTGGTTCGCGCTGGTTGCCTGTGCGCAATCCAGCACTTTATGCAGGCGATGTGTTTCAAACGATGGCGCGTGCACTTGGTGTTCCACTTCCGAATCCAGAGAAAATTGTGGCGTTGCCTGAAGGGACTGAGATCGGGGTGCATAAGAGTGATGACCTCACAAAGATTATGCGTGACATGTTGTTATACAGCACCAACCTCACCGCTGAGGGTGCGGGTCTTACAGCGACGCATAAGATTGTGGGGCGGCCGTTTGCATTGCCTGAATCGGCAGAGTGCATGACAAAATGGACGGCGCAGCGGGCAAATGTGCGGGCTACATTTGCAGATCACTCTGGTTTGAGCGATCGCTCGCGGGTGTCTGCACAAGACATGGTTGGCATTTTGCGCGATCCAAAGGCGGAAGAAGTGTTACGCCCGCTCCTGAAAACTATCCCTATGCGGGACAAAGAACGACGCGTGATGGACGGATTTCCGGCTGACGTGGTGGCAAAGACTGGTACGCTCAATTTCGTGTCGGCGTTGGCGGGCTATGTGCGCACTGGCACTGGAAATGACCTTGTTTTCGCTATCTTTGCTGCTGATCTTGAAGCCCGAGACCGCGGAAAAGCCACTGGTGATGAACGGCCCGCCGGATCACGATCATGGAACTCGCGGGCGAAGCGGTTGCAGCAAAGGCTGCTGCAGCGCTGGGCTTTGATGTACGCCGATCAGGCCTAAAGTGTCATATGACGGGCGCGTGACCCGCGTTCGATAGCTGCTGCGTGAAGACGGTCTAGGTTCAATTCGTCCCGGATTTCTTCGAGCATCCGTGCCTCTGGCCCATCAATCCGTCCATCTGCTGCTGCAACGTCACATGCCAATGCATAGGCCGTTTCAAACAAATGCTCTGGCAATGCGTCGCGGATTAGGCCGAACAGTGCTTCAAGGCCTTCTTCTTGTTCCAGCAGATCGAACACCATTTGCGATGCACGAGGTAAGCGCTCTGCGTCGTAACCTGCAAAAACTGGCAAGTGGTTGATTTGTGTCGTCATCTTCACCAGTTCGGACGTCCGGATGTCCTCGTCTGAGGCGGAAACTGCGATCATCAGGGCGACAAGCGCGTCTTGTGCGGTCAGGGGGGCGTCTTCGATCATGGCTCAATCCTTTAACTCTACCCCTACGATTTATTGACGCCCCGGCCCCCGCGCAATAGGGAGTCTGCGATTGCTGTCGCTTCTGGCGGTAATTTTGATGTGAGAGACCGATATGACCAATTTGCGCGACGCTGCGATGACTTCCAAGGCTTGGCCCTTTGAAGAGGCGCGCAAGCTGCTCAAACGGTATGAAAAGAAGGACCCTGAAAAGGGGTACGTTTTGTTTGAGACTGGCTATGGCCCATCCGGTTTGCCCCATATTGGGACGTTTGGCGAAGTGTCGCGCACAACGACTGTGCGCCGTGCGTTTGAGATGCTGTCTGACATTCCAACGAAACTGCTGTGCTTTTCGGATGATATGGATGGCATGCGGAAAATTCCGGGCAACGTGCCTGATCCTACAGCGCTAGAGCCGTTTATGCAGCATCCGTTGACAAAGGTGCCTGATCCGTTTGGGACGCACCCCAGCTTTGGCGATCACATGAATGCCAAGTTAAACTCATTCCTTGATACGTTTGGGTTTGAATATGATTTCGCGTCGTCGACTGAATATTATGGGTCAGGTAAGATGGATGACATCTTGTTGCGGTCTGCTCAACGCTACGACGATATTATGAAGATCATGTTAAAGTCGTTGCGCGAAGAACGGCGCGAGACGTATTCGATCTTTCTCCCGATTTCCCCGACATCTGGCCGCGTTTTGTATGTGCCGGTGAAAGACGTGACCAAGGATGGGATGATTACCTTTACGGATGAGGACGGCACTGATGTGACTGTCCCCGTAACGGGTGGCAACTGCAAGCTTCAGTGGAAGCCTGATTTTGGCGCGCGCTGGGCTGCGTTGGACGTTGATTTCGAGATGTATGGCAAAGACCATGCGACGAATACCCCGATCTATGATGGGATTTGCCGTGTTCTAGGTGGGAAAGCCCCAGAGCATTTCACCTATGAGTTGTTCCTTGATGCAGAAGGTCACAAGATATCGAAGACCTCTGGTAATGGCCTGACCATCGATGAATGGCTGACATATGCCGCGACCGAAAGCCTGTCGTACTTCATGTACCAAAAGCCGAAAACAGCAAAGCGGATGCATTTTGATGTGATTCCGAAGGCGGTGGATGAATACCATCAGCAGCTACGCGCGTACCCAGATCAAGATGACAAGGGGAAGATGAACAACCCCGTTTTCCATATTCATGGTGATAATGTCCCTGACTCAGATATGGTTGTGCCGTTTGCGATGTTGTTGAACCTTGCGTCAGTTTCCGGCGCTGAAGACAAAGAGACATTGTGGGGGTTCATTCAGCGGTATGCGCCGGATGCATCGCCTAAAAACAACCCGCAGATGGATCAAGCGGCGGGTTTCGCTGTCCGGTATTACAACGATTTTGTGAAGCCTCAGAAGGTCTACCGCACCCCAACCGATCAAGAGCGCGCCGCGATGGTCGATATGGTTGGTCGTCTCAAAATTTGGGAGGGTGGTTTAGACGCTGAAGAGTTACAATCAATGGTCTTTGCTGTCGGGAAAGAGCACGAATTTGATCCGCTGCGGAACTGGTTCACAGCGCTTTACGAGGTTCTTCTTGGTGCATCGCAGGGGCCACGCTTTGGCGGGTTTATTGCGCTGTATGGCGTTGATGAAACTGTCGCGTTGATCGAGGATGCTTTGTTGAAAGCTTAGTCAAAGGTTACGATTTCCGGGAATGAGGGGCGGCACATTGTGTCGCCTTTTTGCATTTAAGAGCACCCAAAATGAAACCTAATCGGGTTTTACCGCGTATATCTTATATAATGGTAAAGGATCGTGATGATGATGAAACGACTATTAGTCGCCTTTGGCGCGTTAGTAATGTTGGCAACCACAGCTTTTGGGCAGGCAAATGAAGCAATTGAGGATGTGATCGGAAGCCAACTTCAGGCATTCAATGAACGTGATGTGACTGAGGCATTTTCATACGCAAGCCCGATGATTAAAGGGGTTTTCCGCGACCCAAACAATTTTGGAACCATGGTTGAACGTGGGTATCCGATGGTTTGGGATAACTCTGATATTCGTTTTCTTGCACTGCGTGAAGAAGAAGGCCTGATACTGCAGCGCGTAATGATCAAAGATGCACAAGGCGTGCTGCATACATTAGAATATGTGATGATCGAGACAGCCAGCGGTTGGTTGATCAATGGCGTCCAGCTGATCGCACCAGATTTAGCCGCCTAATTTGTGGCTGACTACAGGACGCTTGCCAGCGTGGCGAGTTGTTGTGGCGAAATGAAGCGCGGGTGTTGCGCATCCTAACGTCACGGTGGTGTCAGTCGCTCTTTACAAGTGACCTCTAAGTTTAATCCCGACTGTAATGGTAGCGAGCTGACCCTTTTCAGGGGACGCTGGCTGCCCTCAAAAGGGATTTCCCATGAACAAGGCGATTACTGACGGCGTGGTGCTGATGCCGCTTTCCTATGCGGCTGGCTTGGGCGTTTGGTCGACGGAGGATGGCACGCCCGGGACCGATACTTACGCAACTGATGGATCAGGTGTGTTTGTGTCAGCGGACCAAGATTTTGGCGGGTGTCTCGAGATCGTCAAAAATGCGGGCACAAAGCGGTTACGGTATATGGGCGAGACTCCCATTTTACCGGGTTGCTATTTGCGCGTCACGGCACGGATCAAAGCCGTGGCAGGACCTTTCCCAACCGTCCGCATTGCAGGGTATCCGGGCGCAGCAGGTGGCGGTAAAGTCTCTGGTTTGCCTGAAACAGGACCAGCGACGACCCTGACCACGATTGGTGAAATTGTTGAGATTTCAGCAATCATCGGTCTTGGTGATCGCACGGGCGTCGACATGATCTGGCCAAATGCGGCATATGGCCATTTCGGGATCAATTTGACGGGCGATAATGGCGGTCTTGTGCGTGTTGATGATCTGATCATTGAAGACATCACAAGTGCGTTTCAACGCGATATCATGTCGGTCGTTGATGTCCGTGATTTTGGTGCAAAAGGCGACGGAACGACGGATGACAGCGCTGCATTTGAGGCCGCAGATGGATTTGCCAATGGCCGGACGGTACTGGTTTCAGCGGGTCAGTTTTTCCTTGGTAGTAGCGTTACTATTCAAAGCCGTGTCAAATTTGAAGGGACCGTGCTTCAAAATCCAAACGAGCGTTTCATCCTACAGCGGGATTTCAATTATCAGACATATGTGGACGCGTTTCAGAACGAAGAAATTGCGTTCAAGAAGGCTTACCAAGCGCTGTTGAATTTTGCAGATCATGAATCACTTGATCTTTGTGGGCGACGTGTTTCCTTAACAGAACCCGTGGATATGCAAGCCGCGGACCCATCCAGAACTGTCTTCGCGACCCGTCGTGTTATCCGCAACGGCCAGTTTCAGTCTGTAGCTGGACCGAAATGGGATACCACGGCAGTGTCTTCGCAAGGTACATATTCCACCAGCAGCAAGACGCGCCTGTCAAACGTGACGAATGTCGCCAACGTTCCAATAGGTGCGTTGGTTGAGGGGGCCGGTGTCGGGCGCGAGGTTTACGTGACCTCAGTGAACGTAGGTGCCAAGACATTAAACCTAAGCCAACCTCTGTTTGACGCGGTTGGTACGCAAACCTTCACGTTCAAGCGTTTCAAATACATGCTCGATTTCTCGGGCTATGCTGATCTGGCGCAGTTTGTATTGGATGATATCGAGTTCCAGTGCGACGGTGAAGCGAGCGCGATCATGCTCGCGCCGCAGGGTTTGATTTTCCATGTGCGAGACTGCTTTATAACCAAACCCAAAGATCGCGGCATCACCTCGATTGGGACGGGGTGTCAGGGCATGATGATTGATCGCTGTAACTTTACCTCCAATGAGCAACCCTTGTCGGTGTCATCGCGGACAACAATTGCTTTCAACGCCAATGCGAATGATGTGAAAATTCGCGATAACCGGGTCGCCTTGTTTAAGCATTTTTGTGTGTTGGCAGGGGCCGGCACGTTGGTATCAGGCAATCATTGGTTTCTTGGGGATCGGACAACTGACGGGGTCCGGCCAGGTGGGATGATTTTCACCTTACCGAACAGTAAGTCGATCATCACTGGCAATTACATCGACAACAACTTCATTGAGCTCACAAATGAACACGAGGCAACGCCAGAATTTGGGTCGCAGTTCTCTTTTGGTGGGATCACGATAACGGGTAATATTTTTACGGCCAACGACGTGGCGCGGTGGTTCAATTTCATTGTGATCAAGCCCTATGGTCCGAACCATTTTATCCATGGGCTTTCGGTGGTGTCCAACGTCTTTCGAACATTGAATGGTGCCATTGATCGTGTTGAATCTGTGGATACGTCCTTTGCCGATTTAGACTTTGGCCGTGCACGTGGCGTCACCTTCGCGCATAATACGTTCCACGGCGTTGATGAACCTTGCTACAATCCTGCTCCAATGGACGTCACGCAATCCTCACCATCAAAAACGTGGCAATTCGATGCAGGATCGGTGTTGCCGTTTGGGGGGCAAGCCCGGTTTGTGGACACGTTTGTGGCGGATGGCCCGATACAGACCGCGAGCGATACCGCTGTGTTTGAGATGCCTTATGTCACGAATAATCTTGGCGCCAAAAAGAGCGAAAGTCGTTTCACATTTGGCACAGCGGTTAAAGGTCGGCTGTTGTATCAGGTTCGGATAGACAATCCTTTGTAATCATCAGCGATGCTGCGTTGCAGAAAGTGCATGGCAGGATTGCAAGAACACACGTTGTGGGCCCAAGGATTTGGGCCCACCTTATCCATGGGAGGATGGCGTAATTCAAAGGATGCTTTCCATGTCTACTTACAATATGAATTCAATGATGACGAACCGTGAAATGGCAATTGCTGTTCTTGCGTTACCGTTTCGCGCGATTGCTAGCTTTTTGCGTAGTATGGCAAGTAATACCTCGCGGATGCGTCAGCTGGATGATCTGCAAGCTTTATCTGACGCAGACCTTGATAAGCGCGGTCTCACGCGTGCTCAGGCTGCTTTGCAAATGTTGCGGAATCCGTTTTAGATTTTGCGATCCCGCCAGCGCCACCAAATTAAGCGGATCGCGTAGGCGGGCAGTGCTGGAATTTCTCGTAAGATCATACGCAAATGTGTGGGTTTGTGCGCGCCAGCGGTGTCTGGTGCGCTTAACA
>JAPKCP010000094.1 GCA_028822885.1 Yoonia sp.
AGACGCACACATACTGACAAATTCTGCAAAGATGCGGTGCGCATTGGGCTGACCAAAGGGCTGACGCGCAGACAAGTTGCGGATGATCTTTGTGTTTATTGCCCTCAGGTGATGTGATCTTGAAGGTGGTGACGCCGTCTTTGCGGTGATCCCGGTTGAGGTGGGATGACGGAATTGCATAACCCCCGCCCTCCTGTTGCCAATAGGCAGATAAATGATGGCTAAGAATATCCCAAAAAGACCGACGATGGAGATTGTTAATGTGCACGCTGCCGCTGTTGATATCGGCTCAGGACTGCACATGGCCGCGGTAGATCTGGATGTGACCGATGCCCCGATCCGCACGATCTGCATGATTTGGCCGTGTGGTTCAAAGAGCATGACGTCACCAGCATCACAATAGAATCCACGGGCGTGCATTGATCCCAGCCGTTGAGAGTCTCGAACAGCATGGCTTTGATGTCATTCTGGTGAATGCCCCCTTTCATTGATGGCCGCGCAACCATCTGTCCCGTTGCCGACAGCACATGCAAAGCATGTGTGAGAGGGGGCAGTGGTTCAGGTCATTAGAAAAGACGAGGGTGACCTTACTCCTCGACGGTCCGTCACAACTAAGAAGGAAACGATCCGACCCTCCCCGTCGCCGGGTATAAATGCCGTGCCGAACGACAGCTCCTGTATCGCACAAGAGCCGGTTTCAGGATAAGATAAAAGGGGAGAAACACCGATCCACATTTTCCGTTGGGCGGCTGAGCCGTGTCATGGATGTCAAGCAACGCGGTTTGCGAACATTCCGCAAGCGTCCAGCTAGCCGCAGACAGCAATCTGATTTGGTCACGTTGGCGCATATCAAGGAACAGTTGCGCCTCAGTTTGGGCAGCTACGGTCGTCCGCGAATAATGAAAAAACTGAAAGAGATTGGCCTGAACATCGGCCACCGTCGCGTAGGCCGCCCTATGCGTCAAAACAGTCTATTAGTGCTCCGGACACGCAAAAAAAAGGTGAAAACAGACAGCAATCACAAGTTCAATATCGCTCCAAACCTGCTGGACCGTGACTTCGTGGCAGTCAAGCCAAATCAGAATGAGTTCAAAGCGTCAATAAGCGGCATGGGCAACTGCTACGAGTGTGAGCGTGTTTATGCGGCTTGATGGATATAGGAGCATCAGCGCTGCGGTCGAAACGTTCTTCAAAACCATCACTCTCGGGACATTGCGCCGCAACCTCTGCTGGGCAGTGCAAGACCGCACTTATCGGGCAGGACACATGGGAAACCTACAAGCAGGCTGAGATGGCGATCTTTGAATACATCAACGGCTTCTAAAATCCGCGACCCTCTCAGGATCTTGCTTCGCAAGGCCCTGCCGGCAATTTACGCCGTCAAACTGCTCTCAGCATTGCTTGCAAAGCGAGATCACGCGTCATGTGCCATTGCATCCGTTGCCCGCTGGTCGATAGCAAAGCAATCTGCCGAAAGGGACTACCCAACACACGCCTTGAAAACCGATCACTCACTCGGATGGATGGATGGCTAGTCAAACAGCCCATGTGGCCTGCGGGCGTCACGCTGATCAAGATGGTGAAATTTTGAGTTACCGATCTAACTTCTTCCAAAGTTGGGTCAATTTTCCCGTTTGGCTGCATAGTTAGCGATGCCAAATGCGACCCGCAGCCCTTTAATTTACATCATTGTGTAGAACGTAGCACCTCATATTGTGAATGAGGCGCTACGGTTCCGCGTTAAGACTGACCAGCATTGCCAGTCGAAAAATAGCCTGACCTAGTAGGCATCAACATAGTCTTCGGTACAGCTCATTTCGTCATTACGCATTTCGACACTGCCCATCAAGGGAGCCTCCCTTTCAGATCCCCTCGCTTGGGTAGCCTCCATTTCAGATTCCATCGTGTGGGTAGCCTCCATTTCAGCTTCGCTCGTGTGGGTAGCCCCCCTTTCAGATCCCCTCGTTTGGGTAGCCTGCACTTCGGCAATGGGCGCTGCGGTAGTCGCAACTACGACACTGCCCCCTTGGTCATGACCAACCATATCGTTATCCTCAGCGTCTTCACTTGAGGTGTCTCCCAGCGCCCACCAAGGTTGTGATGGGACGTCGCCATCGTAATCACTCCCAATAATATCTTGATCGGTTGGAAAAACAAAAGCAAAGGAGTCGCAGGAAATCATTTGTTCCATTTCTGACCCAGAACTGGTGGAACCTGCTCTTTCGTATGCGATCTTTTCGATGCTCGTGAAGTTTAGAATTTTATCTTCACTGACGTTGCTTTTCACATAGCCGTCACCGTTTTCATCTATTTTAATTGTGAAATTCGCCTTCGGCCCTCTCAAAACAAGGGTGTCGTCCCCGTCACCGCCATCAATCAGATCACCAAATCCACCATGAATTCTATCGGATCCAGCACCAGCCTTGATCGTGTCGCTACCTGCGCCGCCGTCGATTATATCATCGCCACCGCCTGTCGTGATCAAATCATCACCAGACCCCGTCGCAATATCAAATGCTTCAATGCCTGCAAACGTAACAACCCCAACACCCGTGCCAGTAATATTGCCAGCGAATCCAGCGGCGAAAGTCCCCGCGAGTGCGCTGCTGATGACAGCGGTTGTAGATGCAGAGTAATCGACACTTAGCGTGTCGAAATCGGCACCACCCGCGACAGTATCTACACCACCAATTACATGGATGCTGTCGTCGCCAGCCCCCGTTGCAACGGTATCTGTATCAACTCCCGTAAAAATTATATCACTGCCAGCGCCAGTTGTGATCGTGTTTGCTCCATTGCCAGCTTCGATGTAATTTCGACCATCAGTTGCTGTAATTGTGTCAGCTGCGTTACCGACGTAGATAAAATTATGGCCAGACGTCGCTGTGATGGTATTTGCCCCATCCCCAGCGTAAATTGTATTGTTGCCGCTCGTGACCGTAATTGTATCTGCGCCTGTGCCAGCGAAGATTGTGTTGTTGCCAGACGTCGCGGTGACGGTGTTAGCCCCATCCTCGACGCAGATCAGATTATCACCTGATGTAACGGTGACTGTATCTGCACCGGAACCTGCCATAATGGCGTTGTCACCAATAGTGGCAGTAATCGTATTGGCACCACCCCCAGCAAGAATTAAGTTGTGGCCTTCAGTAAGCGTAATGGTGTCGGCACCGTCGCCAGCCTTGATGCTATTGTTCCCGGCCGTTCCGGTGATCGTGTTTGCCCCACTGCCAGCCTCAATTGTGTTGTTTCCGGAAGTGAAGGTAATTGTATCTGCACCTGCGCCCGCAGTGATTTCTTTGTCACCTGCCAAACCCGTTATTGTATTTGCGCCTTCGCCAGCAAGGATGGTGTCGTCCCCGTTACCAACCGTAATTGTGTCTGCACCATCGAATGTGTCGATGTGGTTTTTAGTATCGCTACCTACGATGGTATCGGCGGCAGTGGTCCCCACGATGAGTGTAGTGTCTGTAGTGTCTGTAATGTCTGGAGTAGGTCTCATGTTTTTGGCCTTTTTGACGAGCTTGGACGCGTTTTATCCACCGCTGTCTTGATTGTTTCTATGATTTATAAGCGATGGCAACTGGTTCTAACTGCGGAATTCATTCCGCCTTTAACACCCTGAAATTAAAGCAACTAAACCGTTAATCTCATACGATTTTGTCATTTTTTGGCCCGTTTTGTGCGCATAATGCGTTTCATCCAACGCAGCGTTGATGCTTTTGATGGTTTATAAGTGATAGCGACTGACCCCACGATCGATCGACGTGAGCTTGCCAGACAACATCAGTCAGTCGCAGCTTAAAATGGGGCCGAATTATGACCTACACCCAGTTCACTGAGGTATCGATTATCGCGCGCCTCGGTGGGATGCTTGCCATCGAGCAGAAGCGTGCCAAGGCGCATGCGCCCTGATAGAGCTTAATTATTATTGTTTGTGACGGCTGTGTTTGTGCAGGTAGCTCTGTGGAGCAACCATGCGATATCGGGCTGATTATAAGTGGGACGTGCAAACCCGACGACACAGAGGCCAGTCACGCATCCTTCGTTTTCACGAAGTCCGCGAAGCATTCATGGCATGTTCTAGATCATCAATGAGATCTACAGGATTTTCGAGCCCAATATTTAAGCGGACAAGGCGACCCCCGAAATCTTTTCCGGGCCGATCTAACTTTGGGTAGACAACCGCCAAACTTGTGACGCCGCCCCAGCTAAGCCCAATCTTGAATATCTGCAATTGATCGACAAACGTCTCTACCTGTTTGGCAGTCCATTTGTCATTGAACATGACTGAAAACACGCTGGCAGAACCGGTAAAATCTCGTTTCCAAATGTCGTGACCCGGGCATGACGGAAATGCAGGATGCCATACCGTCGCTATATCTGAATGTGTTGAAAGCCACTTGGCAACTTGCAAGGTGGACTTTTCGAGTTGATCCAGCCTCACGGCCAATGTCTGCAAACCACGCAAAGCAAGGCTACAATCATCAGGAGAAACGGCCAATCCCAACTGCCGATAGACAGGTCCAATGGCGGCGTAAGCCGTTTCGTCTCGCACAGAAACGGATCCAAGCAGCAAGTCGCTGTGCCCGCCAATGTATTTGGTGAGCGCCTGAATGCTCACATCAACATCATAGGCAAAAGCATCGAACAGAACGCCCGCAGCATAGGTGTTATCCAAAGCAACAGACACGCCCTTGGCATGGGCTGCTTTCACAATCGCGGGTACATCTTGGATGTCCATAGTGACAGAACCCGGGCTTTCGCACCAAATAAGGGTCGTGTTCTCTCGGATCAAATCCGAAATGCCTGCGCCAACAAGCGGATCATATGGCTCGACCTCGACACCAAATCCACGCAGCAGTCCTTCGGCCATTTCCTTGTTAGGTCCATAAGCTGATACGGGGACCAAGGCATGACTGCCAGCCTTGCAATAGGCCATGTAAACCAACGCAATTGCAGCCTGCCCGCCGGGTACGATGAATGTGTGGTGGGCCCCCTCTAGATCAGCGATCCGAGCGGATAATTCCAAGCTGGTCGGCGTGCCATAAAGCCCATAGGAATATCCGTTCTCAGCTTGGCGCCAATCATCAGAAACTGCGGCTTGATTTTCAAAAACGACTGTCGATCCACGGTAAACAGGTGTCGCAAGTGACCTGTAGTCGCGACGTGCCATAGGAGATGGATTAAGAAGTTTTGTGCGCCAGTCCATGGGAATTCCTTGGTTTAGAGAGCCGATATTTGCATCATTTGAATAGCTTGCACATAAATCTGAACAGCGGAAACGATTTCATCAATTTCCACATATTCATTGAGAGAGTGACATTGTTCCAGCGAACCCGCACCGCAGATAACTGCAGGGCATCGAAAATTAGGTGCATCAGTGGAACCCGTAAATGCAGTGATGGTTGGTTCCGTGCCAAGAACGCTGCGGCAACCCCGTCGCATGGCCATAACAATTGGCGACGTCTGTGGCGTGTGAAAGGGATCAACATTAAGGTCGGGTTCACAAATCTCACAATCAAAGTTCGGATGAATTTCGGATATCGCATCAAGAACTTGTTGATACTCTGCCATTACAGTTTCAAAGTTTTCGCCGGGAATAGTGCGGCGGTCGACATCAATTTCACACCAATCTGGCACCGAACTGACGTTAGTGCCGCCGTGAATGACCCCAACACTTAACGATGGTTTGCCGCACATCGCGTCCGGCGTGCGTGATTGCAAGTCTACGGCAAGCGCTTGCAAGCCATTTAGCACCAATGACATATGCCAAATTGCGTTGATCCCGCGCTCTGGCACGCTGGAATGGACAGAAACGCCCCTCGTTTTGATTTTGAGGCAAATTTGACCTTTGTGCGTGGCGCAAATTGCCAAATTGCTTGGCTCGGCCACAATCGCAAAATCAACATGCGGTCCATTGAGGCCAAAATGACGCGACCCAATCATCGCATGTTCCTCGTCAACGACACCCGCAATGATGATATCGCCTGCAAGTGGTACCTTAGTAAGTTTTAAAATCCGAATAGTTTCAAGGTAAGCAGCAAGGCCAGCCTTCATATCGCAAGAACCACGCCCAAAAATCTTGCCATCTTCGATCTTTGGCTCAAACGGCGCATCGTATCCATCGACGTCAACCGTATCCAGATGACCTGCGAGCAGGATAGTTGGCCCTTTACCGTCCCCCTTTAAACGGCCCCAAACATTGCGGCGGCCATCGGCAACAACATGGCTTTCAACGTCCAATCCAAGCTCTAACAGGCGGCGCTCAAAAAAGTCCGCCATTGCAGCCTCGTGCGGTAAGGATACGCCAGAGGCACCAAAGCAATTCACACTTGGAATGCGGATCATTTGAGCAAGATCATCAATCAGACTTTCACGGTGTACGATTGGCAATTCTAGCGTCATGTGATGACCGGAATTTCAGATGCGGTGCGGCGCGAGATAAGTTGCGGGCCGTCTTCGCGAATAACTATATTTTCCTCGTGCAACATCATTTTGCCGAGCGCAAAATCAAAGCCCGGTTCTATGGCAAGCACCATACCCGGAACCAGAACGGTGTCATCCGTCGCCATGATCGAAGGCCATTCAGTATTGCGCAGTCCAACGCCATGCCCCATGCGCCCCACCGATCCACCAGATGCACCGCCTTTCGCTAAAACATCTGCCATGGCCTTCCAAATATCGCAGGTGCGTGATCCCACCTGTGCAGCTGCAATTCCGGCATCTGTTGCGTGATAGACCAACTCATACGCACGTTTGGTTGCGTCGCTGACCGAGCCGATTGCGAAATTACGATCAAAATCGCTGTAGTAACCATCGATTTCCGCACCGGTGTCGATGAACATCACATCGCCACCTCGCAACAGTCTTTCAGTTGGGAAGCGAATGGCGTCATCAGCCCCCTCGGGTCCAGATGTCGTCACCACATAAGGCGCTGAATCAACGCCGCGTGACAGCACATCAATCCGGTACGCATTGCGTGCCGCGCGCTCACTCATTCCAGACCGAATGATGTTTGGCACATTGTCATATGCATCCGATACAATATTGCAAATATGAACGTGTTTTTCGATCTCTAACGGGGACTTTGCCATCCGAAGAGTGCGGACAATATCTGTGGCATCGCACAGCGTGATCGCACCTAAAGCGGTGCGCAAATCTACCACATCATTGGCGGGCATTCGCAGATGTGTTTCAGGCCCCATCGGCACGCCAACTTTTCTGTGGGGGCCACCAATGTCTTTGAGGGTTTCAGCAAGCAGGCTGACGCCCTCATCTTCAGGATTTGGCGATACCCAGATACGCACATCGTCAATCCAGCATTGCGAAACAGCGTTTTGCCCAATGCTTGGAATGACAGCAATGGGTTTGCCTTTTGCAGGTATAATCAGAAACCATGGCCGCGTCGGACTTTGCCAAAAATAGCTGTTGAAACCGGTGAAATACTGGAAATCAGGCTCGCTCATCACAAGAAGCGCATCCAAAGAGCGGTCCTGCATCATGACCTGCGCGCGGGCGGTCCGTGCTTCAAACTCTTGAGCTGGAAAACCGCGCATGGGTGCCGTTTGGTCAGTCATTGGTCTCATTCTTTCCTCAAATACTGGTCACACGTCAATGCCATTCAACCAACTGCTTTTGATACAAACGACCGTACCCTGAAAGCACGTCGTCAATGCCGGACAACCTTAACAAGTGCCATGCCAGCGCATGGTTGCTTGCCGTTACTGGCTTACCCAAAATACGCTCTGCTTCTTCAATGATGTTGGCCGCACGCAAACTTGTGCAAGATATAAACACACCATCCACATCGACGTGTTCGCCAACAGAAATGGCAGCCTGAAGTATGGATTCCTCGTCCATGCGGCCAACAACAAAATCACTTTGTTCGTAAAATGAGCCTACGAAATTGACCGCAATGCCCACCTCGGTGAACTTATCTTGCATCGCCTCAGTCACATCAGGCCGGTACGGTGTGACCAACCCCAATTTTTTGACGCCAAGTGTCTTCAACGCAACTTTTGCAGCGGTAAGTGGATTGCTTGACGGAATGTTTGGATGGCTTTCTGCAATGATCTCAGCCACACGATCTTCACCTATGATGGTTGAGGCGGATGTGCAGCCATATCCGATCGCCTTTAGACCCATGTAATCCGGCAAGAGGCGCGCAGCTTTTGGTAGCTCTTGCGCCATCTTGGCCAATGTATCAGGCGTGACCGTCACATCACAAGCCAAGCGAGAATGATAAACCGACACGCCAGGTAAATTCACCAAACGGCGAAATTCATCCTCCATGGTTTGATCAGACTCAAGCACCAGCAACCCGATGCGCGCACGTTCCCCGACGCCTTCATCAGTTGTAAATTTCAGTCTCTCAATCCGTGTTTCGTGATCTTTCATCTGCAAACCCAATTATAGTATGATGGAAATTGTATAGCATCAGGCCCCTGCCCCTTTGGGTATCAAAAATCGTCAGACAGCGCCCCTGCGTCGACAAGCACCTGATATTTATCGCGATCAAACCACCAAAAATCAACGCCACGATTAAAGTCATATTTGGCGGGCTGTTCAGGCATACCAAAAAGGTCCCAAACGGCGACCCGGTGCGCCCCAAGATGCCAGTTCCCAATCCAAATAAGTTTGGAGCGCAGCACCCGGTCCAGCGCACGTGCGGCCACCTCTAATTCGTCGCGCGAAGTTGCTACCACAACGCGTTCGATCAACGCGTCAATGACTGGATCAGCCAGACCGCTCAGGTTATTGCTACCTTCAGCAGATGCTGCGTCAGAGCCATAAAAGGCGCGTAATTCTGCGCCCGGTGTGACATTCACCTGCCATGACGTTGATGACAGATCAAAGTCGAACACCTGACGCCGCTGCGTCCACGCACTTGCGTCGATCACATCAAACGTGGCTTCAATACCAAGGCTTTTCAAGTTTTCGGTAAAGGGCAGCATGATACGCTCAAGGCTGCGACTGCTATCGGGGAAATCAAACGACAAAAGCTCTCCGGCTGCATTACGTCGCATCCCATCATCGCCCACTGTCCAGCCTGCATCTTCTAATAATTGTGATGCCTTACGCAGTGCATCCCGGTCTCGCGGCGATGCGCTTCCAGCATAAGGAATATATGCAGGCGCTGTGAAAATTTCGGGCGGTAGTTGAGTGCGAAACTCTTCAAGCAGCGCCAACTCAGCCCCTTCAGGCAACCCTTTTGCTTCCATCGCAGTGTTTTCAAAAAAGCTGTCGGTGCGGTCGTAGGTGTTATAAAATAGTGTTGCGTTAGTCCATTCAAAATTAAACGCGTATTCAAGCGCTTGGCGCACCCGGATGTCTTGCAACACGGGTTTGCGTAGATTGAACCAAATGCCTTGGGCATTGGCAGGACGGGCATCGGGCAACAGCATTTGCTGCACCCAGCCTTGTTGTGCCGCGGGAAAATTATACCCCGTGGCCCATGATGCAGACCGATATTCGACCCGCATCAGATATTCACCCACGGCAAAGGCCTCTAACCCTATCGTGTCGTCGGAAAAGTATTCATAGGCGTAGCAGTCAAAATTATTCCTCCCGACGTTCACGGGTAAATTGGCCGCCCAATAATCATCATCTCTACAAAATTTGATCGTTTTGGGCGCGTCTATTGTGTCCAGCACATAGGGTCCCGATCCCAAGGGTGCCGTCATCCAGCTTTCATCGAATGGCGTTTCATCATAAAAATGTTCAGGCAGCACAGGGAGTTCACTGATGTCGCCGGGAAAGGCATTGCCCGCACCCGGCGCAAGGTCAAAGCGGACGCGCAGATCTGTTTCGGCCTCGACCATAATCACATCAGACAACAAATTACGGTAATATGGATGCCCTTCGGTTTTGAGCGCATTGATCGTGAAGACCACGTCTTGTGCTGTGACCTGTTCACCGTCGTGAAAACGCGCCTCAGGACGCAGATTGAAGGCGACGTAAGACAGATCGTCCGGGTACTCGATGGTTTCAGCGATTAACCCGTATAGAGCATCTGGTTCGTCGTAAGCCCGGACCATCAGACTGTCATACATGTGTTGGCTGACTTCGGGTGCGCTGTCGCCTTTGATGATAAAGGCGTTAAGACTGTTGAATGTCGGTGTTCCAAAAAGCTGCCGCTGGCTCATGGTTCCGTCTTTTGGTGCGGCCGGATTAGCGTAGTCGAAATGTGAGAAATCGGCAGCATACTTCAGATCACCAAAGGCAGAATAGCCATGACTAATAGTCACATCCGCGACGACAGGAGCTGCGCAGCTAATCAGCAAGAGGGTTGCGGCGATGTCGAATTTCATATGTGGGCTCCCGTTCAAGTCATGCGCTAGTCACAGCCACACGGGCATTTGTGTCAAGTGGGTTTGCTTGATTTTCGCATTCATTTACTAGGTCAATTGATCACAAAATCGCTTGTTTCAACGTTCCATGAATAAACACTCTATCAGAGACGCGTAAATCATGGACAATCATTCCCGTTAGCAGGCGGTCGGAAGTTGTTCATAAGGGGCCTGTTGAAGCTGCGGCTGGTCATCACTATCCGGCTCTTCGAACTTGAAAGACTGTGTCCTGTGAATACTGCGTCAAAAACAAGATTTCCAACAGCCGATGGCTATATGACCTAGGCAATGGCAATGAAGGTTCACTTACCTCCCATTTTGCAGCGCATATCTGT
>JAPKCP010000095.1 GCA_028822885.1 Yoonia sp.
TGCTGCGGCAAATGGGGGCTTACCAGTCAGCACTGCAGCAAATCTTCCCAGATCATACCGTTGAAACAGCCATTCTCTGGACCCAGACCGCCACACTCATGCGCCTCCCGTCCGCATTAACCATCTCAGCGTTACGCTCAGTCACCGACTTGTGAACCGCGCTTGACCCGACGCCCCACGCTTCATAGGTTCGGCGCAACGTTTATACAGGAGAGCCATCATGGCCACAGTAGCCGTCACAGACGCCACATTCGACGCCGAAGTTCGCCAGTCCACGATCCCAGTTGTTGTGGATTTCTGGGCAGAATGGTGTGGGCCTTGCAAACAAATCGGCCCTTCCCTTGAAGAATTGTCAGCCGAAATGGATGGCAAAGTCAAAATCGTCAAAGTGAACGTCGATGAAAACCCAAATTCACCAGCCCAACTGGGTGTGCGCGGCATCCCAGCCTTGTTCATACTCAAAGACGGTGAAGTGATCTCAAACAAAACTGGTGCAGCCCCAAAAGCTGCGATCAAAGGTTGGATCGAAGACGCGATTTAATTGACCTGACTGGTTAAATACAAAAGGGCGCCCAATGTGGCGCCCTTTTTCATGCGCAGACCACAGCTATTGTCAGGCCTGCACCGCATTGCCATATACACAATATACATCAAAGGACCTGACACACATGGCACATGACGATTTTCCCGGCTGGCACGGCACAACAATCATCGGCATTCGCAAGGACGGTGAAGTGGTCATTGCAGGCGACGGTCAAGTCAGCCTTGGGCAAACCGTGATCAAAGGTACGGCTCGCAAAGTTAGACGCCTCTCTCCAGGTGGGCATGATGTTATCTGCGGGTTTGCAGGATCAACAGCCGATGCATTCACCCTCCTAGAACGCCTCGAGAAAAAACTTGAAGCCACCCCTGGTCAGCTTGCGCGAGCCTCAGTGGAACTCGCAAAAGACTGGCGTACCGACAAATACCTGCAAAAGCTTGAGGCGATGTTAATTGTCTCCGACGGCAATGAACTGCTTGTTATCACAGGTGCGGGCGATGTTCTGGAACCAGAACATGACGTCACAGCTATCGGATCAGGCGGCAATTTCGCGCTCGCAGCGGGTCGCGCACTGATGGACAGTGACCTCAGCGCCGAAGATGTCGCGCGCAAAGCTATGGCAATTGCAGCGGACATCTGCGTCTACACCAACGGCAAGCTTACCGTTGAAACCATAAAAAAGCCCATGACATAGGCGTGTCCCCTCTTCATTTTGCCAGAACAACTCTGGGGGGTTTGGGGGGCTGGCCCCCCAACGCTGGCGGTGGGCAAAGCCCAGCGCAATTACTTCACCGTTGCTATAGCCAACCCAACACTGAACTTTTCACACCACACCCAAACTTCATTGTAGCCGTCTGGGTTGATGCCTTCAGGTAACTCAAACGAAGACGCTCCTGAAAAACTCGTGAGCAGTTGGGTTTGCGTTTCCGGGGCATAAGTCCCGTCTTTGCCAAGTGCGATCCTTGGATCAGGCGCATTATCAAACCGGAAATCATCAAGAAGATGAACAGTTGTACCAACAATTTCGGCTGTCCCAGTGACAGTGTGGTTGTTTATGCCATTGAAGGTAAACAAGCGACCATGGCCACCAGCAAACGCCGCAGAGGCTGCTGTCGATGCCAAAGCAGCAACAAGAAAAATACGCCGATCCATAAAAAATCTCCAATATTAATTTATCTTCATGCATCATAGCTATCAAAATATCACTCGATACACACCAAACGCATTTGTGAACGCCAACGAAAAAAATCTCATCACTTGGCCTTTGGCCTCGCAATCCCTAGATATCTGATATGATTGAAACTGATGACATTCGGGCCAGTGTGGCAGCAGGCATCCTGACGGAACGGCAAGCTGCATCTCTCACGGCGCTGGCACATAGCCGCAGAGGGGCCCGCGAAGGCCTACATCCCGGTGATGAACCGTTTGAGCTGTTCAAAGGTTTCAATGAGATTTTCATAATTGTCGGCCTACTGATCCTGTCGCTAGGGTGGGCTGGCCTAATCTCTGCTATGTTTGATACGCAGATCATCGGCTTGCGCTACGCGGCCCTTTGGTACGGCATCCCCGGCGCGGTCGTCTTATGGCTGTTGTCAGAATATTTCATCTGGCGCAGGCGTATGGTTGGCCCTGCCATCGCGCTGTCGATCCTATTTGCGATCAACGCTGGCGCGACGCTTATCGCCTATTTCGCCAACCCCTTCATGATCGGCCAACTAGATCTCTCAAGCCTACAATTTCCCCTTGCGATGACCACCATTGCTGTCGCTGCCTTCTGGCTTCGCTTTCGCGTGCCCTTTGCTATGGCTATGATCGCCGTCAGCCTATTCCTTGTCGCCATGATGGCCGCAGCGATCAATCAAGGCTCCCCCGAAAGTGCCACGGATATCTTCCTCCTCTCAGCCGGAGGTCCCTTCGCATGGATCACCCTTGGCCTTGGCATCGCGATCTTCGCTGCTGCAATGGCTTTTGATATGTCAGACCCACACCGCGTCACACGGCGTGCCGCTAACGGCTTCTGGCTACACGTTGTGGCAGCCCCGGCAATGGTCAACACGATCGCACTGTCCCTCATCGACGATGAAAACTTGATCGCCCTACTCGCTTTCCTTGCCGTTATTGCCGTGATCGCGATGATAATCGACCGCCGGTCTTTTCTGATCACTGCCATCGGCTATGTTGTGGCCGTGGCAGGTACCGTGTTTGGCGGCGACGGCATTGCCACTACGATCCTTGCCCTAGGGATCATTCTGCTCATTCTTGGTGCATTCTGGGAAAAGTTCCGGGCGCAACTGTTGCGCCGTTTGCCCAGTTTCATCCCCCTGCACCGCCTTCCTCCTGCACAATAAGAGACATTTATGACTGACCTGACCCCCCGCGAAATCGTATCTGAGCTGGACCGCCATATCATTGGCCAAAATGACGCCAAACGCGCCGTCGCTGTAGCCCTGCGCAACCGCTGGCGGCGTAATCAATTGGACGATGATCTACGTGATGAGGTTTATCCAAAGAACATCCTGATGATCGGCCCCACTGGCGTAGGTAAAACAGAAATCTCGCGACGTCTGGCGAAACTCGCGCGCGCGCCTTTTATCAAGGTTGAGGCGACAAAATTTACTGAGGTCGGTTATGTCGGTCGTGATGTAGAACAGATCATCCGTGACCTAATCGAGATTGCGATCAACGACACCCGCGATCACATGCGTGAAGACGTGAAGGCCAAGGCGCATGAGGCCGCAGAAGAACGTGTGATTACAGCCGTGGCAGGCACCGATGCCCGCGATCAAACCCGTGATATGTTCCGCCGCAAGCTGAAATCTGGTGAGCTGGACAACACAATCATCGAACTCGAACTCGCTGATACGTCCAACCCAATGGGTGGGTTTGAAGTTCCCGGCCAGCCCGGCGCTGGCATGGGCGGCATGATGAACATCGGCGATCTTCTTGGCAAAATGGGCGGTAGCCGAACCATCAAAAAGAAAATGACTGTAGCCGATAGTTATGAAGCTTTGGTGGATGATGAGGCCGACAAACTGCTGGACGACGAAAGCGTTACCAAAACGGCGCTGGCAGCGGTTGAACAAAATGGCATCGTCTTTCTTGATGAAATCGACAAGGTCTGCGCAAAATCTGACGCCCGTGGCGCTGATGTGTCCCGCGAAGGCGTGCAGCGCGACCTTTTACCGTTGATCGAAGGTACAACAGTCTCAACCAAACATGGCCCGATCAAAACTGACCACATTCTGTTCATTGCATCCGGCGCGTTCCACGTTGCAAAACCGTCCGACCTGCTGCCCGAACTACAAGGCCGTCTCCCAATCCGGGTAGAACTGCGTGCGTTAACCGAAGGTGACTTCATTCGCATCCTCACGGAAACCGATAATGCCCTGACGCTGCAATACACCGCCCTGATGGCGACCGAAAAAGTCACCGTAACCTTTGCCGAAGACGGAATCGCAGCGCTCGCAAAAATCGCAGCCGAGGTGAACGAAGCAGTCGAGAATATCGGCGCACGCAGGCTATACACAGTGATGGAGCGCGTGTTCGAAGACCTCTCTTTCAACGCCCCCGACAAGGCGGGTGATGAGATCACTGTCGACGCTGATTTTGTGGAAACACACTTGGGCGAACTTAGCCGATCAACCGACATCAGCCGCTACGTGCTTTAGGGCTTTTCATTTCCAAGTCATGGGCGCAATTTCGCGCCCATGAACCAAGGCTACTTCCAATTCATCCGACAGAACGCACCCTTCCTTGCAACGGGCGCCCTTCTCTCGTTTCTGTCGTCATTCGGGCAGACGTTCTTTATTGCCGTCTTCGCGGGCGATATCCGCAGCGAATTTGGCCTGTCCCACGGCGATTGGGGCCTACTTTATATGCTTGGCACTGGCGCCTCTGCCGTGGCGATGGTGTTCGCAGGCGGTCTTGCGGATAGGTTCCGCGTCCGCACCCTTGGCATCATTGTGGCTGTCATGCTTGCCGCGGCTTGCATCACGATGGCCTACAACACTGTCACGATCATCCTGCCGTTGGTCATCTTCGCGCTGCGCTTTAGTGGACAAGGCATGATGAGCCACGTTTCGGTCGTGGCTATGGCCCGCTGGTTTGTTGCGACGCGCGGTAAGGCGTTGGCGATTGCGGCCCTTGGGTACATGTTGGCTGAGGCCACGATGCCCCTCACCTTCGTATGGCTAAAGACCTTTGCAAACTGGCGGACGCTGTGGATTTGCGCAGCAATCTTCACACTGGCGATGATTCCGATCCTGATCCGCCTTCTCCGCCTTGAACGGACGCCGCAATCCGCCGCGACAGAAAACGCATCGCCGGGGATGAAGGGCCACCACTGGACACGAGCAGATGCGCTGCGTCATCCACTGTTCTGGGGGCTTGTCCCGATGATCATGTTTTTCCCTGCCTTCGGGACGGCGTTCTGGTTCCACCAAGTCCACTTTGCAGAACTCAAGGGCTACACGCACCTGTCCCTTGTCGCAGTCTTTCCCATCGGTACGACTGTCCTTGCAGTCTCAAGCATCGCTTATGGCTGGCTGATTGACCGCATTGGGGCCACCAAAATCCTTCCCTTCTACCTGCTGCCTCTTGTTGCAGCCTTCACTTTGCATTGGTCAGCTGATCACCTTGCATGGACCGCACTCGCGGTATGCTTGATGGGCCTTTCGGGCGGCGGTCAAGCAACCGTTTTGATGGCGATTTGGTCAGAATTTTATGGCACACGTCATATCGGCTCAATCAAAGCGGCAGCGACAGCTGTCATGGTGCTTGGATCGGCGATTGGCCCAGGCCTGTCGGGTTGGCTGATCGACGCTGGCGTTGGCTTTGAACAGCAGATGTTAGCCTATGCCGCGTCATTCATCATCGCCATTGCAGTCATGATCGTGCCACTTCGCCGCGCATCTGCAGACCTACCGAATACGCCGTAAATAAACGTAGTACGCACCCTGTCCGCCGTGTTTCAGATGCGCTGGCGTAACTTGCAAAATTGCGGGCGCCATCGGTTGCAGCGCAAGCCATTGTGGCACCTGATGCCGCAAAATGCCATTGCGCACTGGTATCGCGTAGCCCTCGTCACGTTCTTTTCCCTTGCCAGTAATAACCAAAACAAGCCGTTTACCAACTGCCTGCGCACCCAAAATAAACGCTATCAGCTCAGGATGCGCCTCTGCCATGGTCATACCATGCAGGTCCAAACGACCTTCGGGCTTTAGCTTACCCTTTGTCATCCTGCCATAATCCTTGGAATCCATATTCACAGGGGCGGATGTTAGGCGAGCACCAATTGGTTTCAGAATATCATGTGGCCGTCCCAGATTGACCTTTGCCCCAACCATAAAGTCGGCAATCATATCGCGTTCCTGCGGCACAGGTTTTTTAGGTGGTGCCTTTGGTACAGGTTCAGTGACCAAAAGTCGCAACGGATCGAGCGGCTTGGCACGGCCGGCGACAGTATCCCACAATGCCCGCTCATCGGGTGAAAGATGACGTGGCTTGCGCATTATTCAATTAAATCTTTAGGAAGCTTCGCAAACGCTCGTTGGATCGGGAGCAGCACGACAATGCGGCCAGTATCCTTGATGCGCCCAGCATCAGTCCCCGCTTGGTCGCCAGTGCCATAGAAAATATCAGCGCGCTGCGCTCCTTTGATCGCAGACCCGGTATCCTGAGCAATCATCAGGCGGTTCAGCGGATCAGTGCCCTCCTTTTCGATCCAAACGGGGGCACCAAGTTTAACGATTGACGGATCGACAGCGATTGAGCGCATCGTGGTGATTGATCTATTCATCGCACCAAGTGGTCCCTTATCAGCGGGAACTTCACTCACTTCGCGAAAAAACACATAACTGTCATTGACCCACAGCAGCTCACGGCCCGCCTCAGGATTATTGCGTACCCAATTTTGAATCACCTCGGCGGACACCTGATGAGAGTCGTAGATGCCGCGACCAACCATTTCCAAGCCAACAGACGAGTAATCACGCCCGTTCTTGCCGCCGTAACCAACACGGATACGGCCACCGTCAGGCAATTTGACTCGGCCAGATCCTTGAACCTGTAAAAAAAACAAATCTACCGGGTCGGTAAGCCATGCAATCTCAAGGCCCCGCCCAGCAAGTAAATCATTTTCCTGCAATTCACGACGTGTTGCATAGGGCTGACCTACAACAAGATCGTCGGGTACCGCATAAATCGGATGTTGGTAAATTCCGCCTTGGGTCAATGACCCACGCAATTCAGGCTCAAAATAACCAGTGAACAACATCGGCGCGCCGTCTTCGATCAACACAGGCTGAAAGAACAGTTCAAAGAACGCTTTTGCATCGCTTGCGTCTGCTGCAAAAGCGCACAGGCTTGCCCATTCAGGATTGTTGATATCGCGACAAGTGTTCAGAAACGTGGAAAGGGCCGCCTGATGATCATCAGCGGCCCAGCCATTCAGGTCGTCAAACCCTAACCAAGTATACGTCGGTTCAGCCAAAACGGCCCCCGCAGACATCACGCCAAGCCATGCTATTGATACCGCACGGCCCAGCATAAAATTCTATTCACCCGTGGCGACAAGACGCCAATTCGGATCGTCGCTACCCATGACACGCGCAAAGGACCAGACGTCTTTTTGACGCTTAATCTCGTCGGCAGCGCCCTCAACGATGTCACCACCCTTATCGCGGACCAAATAAGCTAGCTCTGACTTAAAGCGTACCGTGACTTCGGCTTCTTTCGTGCCTTCGTCGTATTCTGCCCCGATCAAGCTTAGATCAGACAAGCCAATGAACGTCGCTTCAACGGTCAGGCCCTGCTGTTCACGCTGATCGATGACGGACGCGAACGCCTCAAACACATCTTCAGAGATAAACGGCACGACGCCTTCAAGCTCACCCTGCTCAAATGCCATCAGGATCATTTCGTAAGCACCTTTGGCACCACCCAAAAACTCACCAACGTGGAAAGACGGGTCGATCCGCTTCATGGCAGCAAGCGCTTTGGCTGTATCGCTGCCATCTTCGGCGTGATCGGCGATGTCCAAGTCTGGACCGCCTTCGATCACTTCAAGTGCGGGACCACGGCGTTCGGGCTTCGCCACCTCAGGTTTTTCAAAACCCTCTCGTGTCCCCAAAACACCGCGCAAGCGCATAATGAGAAAAACAGCAATGCCCGCAAGCACGAGTAGCTGGATAAGTGGAGAGTTCATTCGGACCTCATTCTAGGTTACCATGGAAAAACGCGTAGCATTGCTTATGTAGGTTCGGGGAGTGGCCGAGTCCACCTTTCCATCAAAGAAGTCGCACATGAGGGCCCATATGTGGTTGTTATTCGCATTTATTGCCGTTCCGTTGGTTGAAATCGGACTGTTTATTCAAGTTGGTGGGGCGATTGGCCTCTGGCCAACACTATTAATCGTGCTGCTCACGGCATTTCTTGGGTCGTGGTTAGTGCGATCACAAGGAGCGCGTGAACTCGCAAACTTGCGCGGATCATTCAACGAACTGCGCGATCCCACAGAACCTTTGGCGAATGGCGCTATGATCCTGTTCGCAGGGGCGCTTTTGCTGACACCAGGGTTTTTTACCGATATTGTCGGTTTTTCGCTTCTAATCCCACAAGTTCGGACAGCCGCGTTCAAGTTCATCAAATCCAAGGTTAACGTCCAAGGCTTTCAATTGGGCGGCGCAGCCAACAACCAACCGCCACAACAGCCGCACGGCCGCCAGAACGGTGTAATAGACGTTGACTTTGAAGACATTACGGAAAACGATGACACCCCACGCGGTCCGTCAGGCTGGACAAAACACTAACACGGTTGAGGCCGCCCTGCGGGGCTGTTACCAATCTGCGAAATTCATTTATAAGGTTGGGACATCCCATGGCAGACGAGACACCAGAAACGACTGAAGCACCAGCAGCAGCAGCGCCACCAGAACAGGCCGCACAGCCCAAAAGCCGTGTTTTAGCCCAGTACATCCGCGATTTGTCGTTTGAAAACATCCTCGCACAGAAGGGTGCTAGCCCAGATGCGAAGCCTGAGATCAAAGTTCAGGTCAACTTGGATGCAAAAAAGCGGTCAGTTGACAACCAGTTTGAGATTATCACAAAGCTGAACATCACAAGCAGCGCCAAAGATTCTGGCGAAGCATTGTTCGTGTTAGAACTTGAATATGCAGGCATTTTCCTTGTTGAAAACGTGCCAGAAGACCAGATGCACCCGTACCTGTTGATCGAATGCCCACGCATCACGTTCCCATTCGTGCGCCGTGTTGTCAGCGACGTCACACGCGACGGTGGCTTCCCGCCGCTGAACCTTGAGACGATTGATTTCCTTGCACTTTACCGTGCCGAAATCGCACGTCGCGTTGAAGCACAGAAAACTGAAGCAACCGTTCAGTAAGACGCTAACTTAGCGTCTTCCACAAAGCGTCGTCGCCCAAACTATCTATGAATTTAGTGTGGGCGGCGGCTTCTTCATCGGAAATACGTGGGGGCAGGGCATCAGGACGACGCATTGGTCTCCATTCTTCGCCAGCTTCACCCGATCTATGGCCACTTGCGGCTGTAAGAACCATCCCCGGCTGACGCCCGCCAATCAATTCCAGATACACTTCTGCTAGAATTTCGCTATCAAGCAATGCGCCGTGTAGCGTTCGGTTTGTGTTGTCGATGCCAAATCGGCGACATAATGCATCCAACGACGCTGGTGAGCCGGGAAATTTGCGCCGCGCAATTGCCAACGTATCCAGCGACTGCGTCATTGGCAAAAGGGGGCGGTTTACCCAACCAAGCTCAGCATTCAGAAACTTCATATCGAATGCAGCATTGTGGATGACCATCTTCGAATCACCCACAAAGTCGATGAACGACTGTGCGATATCAGCAAAGATGGGCTTATCTTTCAGGATCACTTCACCCGGTTTCGGATCACGTGGGACAGCCAGTAAATCTGGCCCAATCCCGTGAACCCCAAACGCGCCTTCAGGCATTGACCGCATCGGGTTGATATATTGATGATACGTGCGGCCTGTCGGGATTTGGCCAATCAGCTCAACAGCCCCAATTTCAACAATGCGGTCACCTTCGCCGGGTTCAAACCCTGTGGTTTCTGTATCAAGAACGATTTCACGATCTGCCATGTGTCACCTTCAATGTGTCCATGAGATTTTGCACAGCAACCCGAGTGCCTTCAAGATCAAGCGTTTCAATCACATGATCCGCCTTCGCCCGTTTTTCAGTATCCGGCAACTGGTGCGACAGGATCATGTCAAACATACCCTTTGTCATGCCCGGACGCGACAAAACGCGATGCTCTTGCAATTCAGAAGGGGCAGTGACGCAGATCGTAACGTCAATCCATTTTTCAGCGCCTGTTTCAAACAGGAGTGGGATATCTAACAGCACAAAATCTGCGTCTTTATGATCATCAAGAAACCTTTCCCTGTCAGCGCCAACCAATGGGTGAACGATTTTTTGTATCTTTGGCAGGACATCATCGCGTTGGGACATCATGTCCTTAAGTTTGCCACGATCAACTGCACCGTTCGTAATCGCCATCGGATAAGCGTCAGACACGGGGCCAACGGCCGCACCGCCAACACTATAGATTCGGTGCACCGCGGCATCCGCATCCCAAACAGGCACACCGAGGTCGGCAAACATCTGGGCGGTCGTGGATTTCCCCATACCCATGGACCCAGTCAAACCAAGCGTGATCATCGTAACATCATTTCCCGCAGATCACTGTCGACCTCTGGACGGATACCAAACCAGCGCTCAAACCCGGGCACACCTTGATGAAGCAACATGCCAAGACCATCAACAACAGTGCAGCCAGCCTTTTCAGCCTCATCCAGCAATCTTGTGCGCAGGGGGGTATAGACCAAGTCAGTGACAACCATCCCCGGTCGCAGTCCATCCAAAGGCACACGAAATTCAGCTGCACCCGTCATGCCAAGCGAGGTCGTATTCACCACAGTCACAGCATCATCAAGCATATTGCCAGCTTGCACCCAATCCACGATCTTGATGCGAGCACCAAATTCAGAGCGCAACGCCTCTGCCTTAGGACGGGTCCTATTAGACAAGTAGATTTCTGGAACGCCCGCGTCAGCCAAAGCGACGATCACAGCGCGTGC
>JAPKCP010000388.1 GCA_028822885.1 Yoonia sp.
TTGATCAGGTCAACGACGCTCGCAAACGGTGCGAAGTTCGAAAGTGAATGCTGTGCCGCCTGAATGGTGCCGCCTTGCACGGATTGTGCTAATGCACCGCCTGCGCCAAGCTGACCACCGGGGGCCAATTTCACATAGACCTTACCGTTTGTTGCGTTTTGGATGTTTTCCTTGAGGTCCAACTGCATGATTGGGTAGCTACGGGTCGCACCCAGCACATAAGCTGTTGCGACTGTCATCGTATGCTCTGCAGCGTTTTCGCGGTCACGTTCTTCTGTCGCTGTCTGGGCCGCGGCCTCAGTGGACCAAAGCATTCCTGCACCACCGGCGACCATAGCAGCTGTGAAGCTGCCCATACCTGCGAGTTTCAGAAAATTGCGGCGCTCAGCCATTTTCAGCGTCTCGTTCTTCTTAACCATTGTGTTGTCCTCCCTGGACGATTACTGGCCGCGCTTTGTCTTTGCGTCAGCTTCTTTCTTTAGAATTGCGATAACGAACAGAACCGCGACACCACCCAAGACCAGCAATTCACCCACATCGTCGAGGAATGCAGAATTGGACGTGGCGCCAAGCCCCACATTCACTCCAAAAATCACCAGTAAAATGAGTGCACCGAATAATGGCATGTCGCGTCTCCTCCCAGTCGCTAGGCCGATTCCATGATTAATGTAAGCCTTTACATTCAAAGAATGCAAGCCCTTACATTTTCATGTTATGTTTGGTCAAAGGTAGGGTGCACTTAACTTGGCGGCGTCAGAAAAATCTCTGGCAAGTTCCTGAGCGGACGTGAAGAAATGTAGATTGTGTGATCAATGGCTTAGGGTCAGGATCTACCAAATATTTTGGGGTTCACATAATCAGAGGCACGTTCTCTACAAGAATTTTGAAACGGTAGTTTGCCAAAACCTATCAAGCTTAGTTCCCGCCTCTACTGGATTGAACGGAGTAAGTGAGCAAGCCAGCAACTGGTATTCTGGAAACTGTAGGCGTCGGAAGGTATTCCGATAGTTCAGGCTTGTACCTGCTTGTCACTGGCCATGACGTAGGTGACAAGCTCGTTTTCCTTGGTCTTAGAAGGGCTTTGCTGCGACCAAAAAGACGTTGGACACCCGCCACTTTCGAACGAAAAGTCGCTTAAGCGAGCACGCAGCGCGCAACAAGTCCAATGTGCTGCGCTCTGTGCAAAAGTCTGCGATGGGGAAGGGGCATAGGTGCCAGCTATACGCTGGTTTTCACATCGCCCAGCTTCAGTTTTCTTGTGGTGTTTTGCCAAAGAGCCGGAACATTGCGTTCTCGTCAGGTCCGCCAACATCAAGCACCCAGTTTTGCGCCCCGCTGAAACTTGGGCAGGTATTACCGTGCCCAGTCAAAATAAACTCTGCAGGGATTGCCGTGCTCCCGCCTTCCCAGCCTGGTCCGTCGCCGAATAACTGCAAAGCTAATCGAAGCTCTGTATAAAGAAAGTGCATGTTCGCATAATCGCCTGTCAAAGGGTCAACAGCAAAATAATGTGCATGATTAGGAATTGCCGCGTGTAGTTTGGCTTCAGAAGGTTGACCCTGATTGACGGTGATTAACAGAGTGGCATCTGCAATACTTATGTCGATGTCCACGGCGTCCTCAAGCGAGGTTAGTCCTTTGATGCAGTCAAGGCCGCAATTGTCAGTATATATGCGCGCCTGACCGTCTGTCTCAACTTGGGAAAGACGCCAGATATAGTCCTCAAAGTCAGCAGAAAAATCGATAGTTCTATTTTCGCGGTAGCCAGGATCAGCGCAGCAGGCGCACGCAAATGCAGCTTGGGCGGACAAAGATAGGGTTATCAACGGCACGATCAAAGTTCGACATAAAATGACCCCAACATTTGGTATCTGAGACCTAACAAGTTGAAACGTTGAATTTATATTGTAGAAAATCAAGGTAGCCTCCAGGTCGTTTTGATGTTGTTTACGATTCACCGCTATCTTCGTGCTATCCATCTAAAATGATGGCTCGCTAGTAGCTAGAGCGATTGGCGTGTCTCCATTGCTTTTGCCGGTCGTGGCAAAAGTAGCCATGAAAACAGTTTAATGGCAATATGGTGCATTAGATACCCAAGCCAGCGCGAACCAATCTAACTTAAGCTACCCAAACGGTTGCGTGAGGTGATCGGATTTGGCTGTGAAGGACAATCGAGAGGTCGGGTGGGGTGTCGAAATTTCACTATGTAGGCTGCAAGTGGTTGTTCTTAAAATGGCTGAAAGTTGGTTCTGCCTGTCCTGAGGTGCCCAGCCTGATCAGTAAAAAACCGTGCTATTTCGTCTTGGGTAAGGCAAAGTCTAACCAATAACGCGCTTGACGCCTTCAGAAGTAGCACAAAGTCATGCATACTCCATTTCTAAGGTCATAACATGGTCCAAGTTCTTAATACTTGTGGAATAGG
>JAPKCP010000389.1 GCA_028822885.1 Yoonia sp.
AGATCGCTTGAACAATCCCGCAACGGTTGCAAAGAGGACTTTCTTGATACCAAATATGGTTAATTGTTCACCGATGATTTCCTACGATGTAGGAATTTGGCAGGTAGTGCGTTTATAGTGGTCACTTCATTGGTCTGCATGTGTAGAGCCGTTCCGTTGTTGCAAAAATCCCAATTGCAACTGCCACACATACAATGTGGGTCCCAAATTAGGATCGGTCGACGTTGGATTTGAAACGTATCGACATTGTTGGCGTCAGACGGGAATCTAGGCGTAACACGGTCAAAGCCGCTGCTGCAAAGCCAAACAAAAAAGATTTTTGGCATTCATTCATTTACGTGGAAGACATCCCTTGGTTGCATCATTGCAATGGCACTTGGATAGCCAGCACAGTGAACCGTTCAATTTTTGCATCCAAAAATACTCAAGGTGTAGATGCACCTCACAATTCAGAAACACTTTCGGTGGTTCCGAGGTTCGGTATCTGGGCGAATCGGGCATGGTCAAATTTGGTGCAGGAGTGAGAAACGTGCAGAATCCTTGAAATGACCATTGGCGAAGGAGGTAAGTCGGGGGCAACGGACCAAAATTGATGCATTTTCGTACACTTTCCAGTCGCCGCACTATTCCGTGAAAAGAACTTTGGGTCTACACTTGCAGGAACGTAGGAACAGACCTGCAAGTATTGCCTGACTGCCTTTGGAGGAGCACTGCATGATCCGATCAGAACTGATCCAAAAGATTGCTGACGAAAATCCGCATCTTTATCAACGCGATGTTGAGAAAATTGTGAACACGATCTTTGAAGAGATAACTGATGCTATGTCGAACGGCGATCGTGTCGAACTGCGTGGATTTGGCGCATTCTCTGTGAAGAAACGCGATCAACGGACGGGGAGAAACCCTCGTACTGGTGAATCGGTTGAGGTAGAAGAAAAGCACGTGCCTTTCTTCAAAACTGGTAAACTTCTGCGCGACCGCCTGAACGGCGGCTGAAAGTAAGCTTAAGATGAAAACGATCCTTTATGCTTTTTGGGCAGTGGTTGCTCTTGTTCTGATCCTTGTTGGTTTGGCCAATCGCGATATTGTGACTGTGCGGGCCATGCCCCCTGCGTTGGCTGATATGCTGGCGATCTCTCCTGACGTGTCCTTGCCAATGTTTATCATCATATTCATCAGCGTTGGTGTTGGCTTGCTGATTGGTTTCTTCTGGGAGTGGATTCGCGAACACCGCATTCGTGTTGATGGTCGTAAGCGTGCTCGTGAAGTAAATCGACTGCAGCGCGAAGTTGATACTCTGAAAACTGAAAAAGCTGGCGGCAACCAAGACGATGTATTGGCGCTGCTCGAAGGCCCGACTGGCAAAGCCTGATGTCTGCTAGCGCCCGGGTAAAGATTTGTGGCTTGCGTGATCAGGTGATGCTTGATGTTGCGGTGAATGCAGGGGCCCATTATGTGGGGCTTGTTTTTTTTGAGAAATCACCGCGCAATGTCAGTATCGCTCAGGCTGCGCCTTTGGCGCAATCGACATTGATGGGCATCGCAAAGGTCGGTCTTGTTGTGAACCCTGACAATGCATTTCTTGATGCGATCTTGGCGGACGTGCCGCTTGATATTTTGCAGCTTCATGGTAGCGAAACGCCCGAACGTGTCACTGAGATTAGTAGGCGTTACGGCTTGCCCGTGATGAAGGCTGTGGGTGTCGCAGATGCCTCTGATCTCCCCGCGCTGGACGCCTATGCGCATGTCGCTGACATGATTCTTGTGGATGCGAAGCCACCCAAAAACGCAGACCTTCCCGGTGGGAATGGCCTTTCGTTCGATTGGACTCTTATTGCCAATCGGCGCTGGTCCACGCCTTGGATGCTTGCGGGCGGGCTGACACCAGACAACGTGTCTGAGGCGATGTCTTTGACCGGCGCCACACAGGTCGATGTCTCGTCTGGTGTGGAAACAGCGCCGGGCAAAAAGTCGGCCGACTTGATCACAGCTTTTGTGAATGCCGCACTTAGCTAATCGTGTCCACTGCATGGTTGCGCAGCACATCAATCGGCACGATCTCTAATGCGCGCACATGGGTTGCGTGTAAGTTCACGTTCGGTGCGCAGCCTTCTTCGTGGGCCTGCAAAAAACGTGACGCACACAGGCACCAGCCGTCGCCGGGGTTCAACCCAACAAAGCCAAATTCTGGGCGCGATGTGCTTAAGTCATTGCCGACATACTTGGAAAACGCGAGAAATTCGGCCGTCATCACCGCACACACTGTGTGGCTTCCGTGATCAGCGGCACATGTGTCGCATGCTCCGTTACGAAAGAACCCGGTGACTGGGTCCATTGAGCATTCCTGCAATGTGCTGCCAAGCACGTTAAACGAGGGGTCTTTTTCCATATCAATCAAGGCTTTCTGCAATGGTGCGGA
>JAPKCP010000390.1 GCA_028822885.1 Yoonia sp.
CAATCAATTTAGCGGGGCTATCCAAGAGAACACAGCTATAATAAATGTGACATGAAGGACTAAATTTGATACCCCTATTGCTGGCGTCTCACATGCGGCATCAAAGCTCCAGCATGTGGTCAATACGGCTAGCTTCAGTTAGTGGATCGCGCTGTGACCCAATTTGCTGCCCATGATTGTGTCCATGCAGGCATGTTCCATCTCTTGCACGAACAGGCGCATTCTGCGGTTCAATTGCCGGTTTTCGGCATAAACCAAATCGATACTTCCTCCTGGCAGACGCCAATCTGTGAGCACTTGTACAAGCTCTCCTTTATTCACAGCCGGGGCTGCAATAAACTCCGGCAAAGCCACAATAAAGCGGCCTGTGATCCCAGCATCACGCATGAATACGCCGCTATTGGTGTTCATTGACGGTTTAATATCAACTGTGACGGACTTGTTTTTTGAATTAATCAATTTCAGGGCTTGGCGCTTTGCCATGCCCCGCGTCACAACACGGCTGTCCTTCAGATCACAGGGTTCCATAGGTTCTTTGTATTTGATCAGATGTTCTGGGCTTGCATAAAATCTTATACTTGTCTTGCCGAGCTGCTTGGCGATCAAGCCGGGAGCCAGATCGGCGGATATCCGGATCGCAAGGTCATAGTTTTCACGGACAAGGTCGACCTCGCGGTCATCAAAATCCACAATCAGTTGAATCCCAGGATGGCGCGCCTCGAAGTCTAAGAGCGCTTCACTGAGATAGCTTAACCCGAAATCACGTGGCACCGAGATTGCGAGCGAGCCGGTCTGTTCTTGGGACACTCGCGTAAAATCTGTTTCAATATCGTCAACTCCTCCAACCAAATGAAGGATACGTTGATAAAATTCGAGGCCCGTCGCGGTTACTTCCCAGACGCCGGGTTCACGGGTGATCAAACTGGCGTCAAAACGTTCTTCAAGCAATTTTAGCCGTCGACTAACTGCTGATTTGGCGATGTTAAGCTTATCTGCAGCCTTAGCGATGCTCTGCTGCTCGACCACGTGCTTAAAAAGTCGAAAGTCCTCGATTTGGCCCATGGTTCTCCAAATTAGACCTCAGTGGCCTATTCTCTGTATCTTACGCCTCAATTATAGACTGCGCTAAGGTCGCTGCAAGATCAATGTGAAAATTTAAAAGGACACGCTCATGGCAGATGCACCCATCATCGCAGCAAAAGAACCCAAAATGGTCGACCTCGAAGCCGGTAAGGATTACTTCTGGTGTGCTTGCGGTCAGTCAAAAAACCAGCCGTTTTGCGATGGCTCGCATCAGGGAACGTCGTTCACTCCGGTCAAGTTCACAGCTGAAGAAACAAAAACAGCAGCGCTGTGCCAGTGCAAGCAAACTGGGAATGCCCCCTTTTGTGACGGCTCGCATATGACGCTCGAATGAGAACGTAGGAAATTTGAAATGTCTGAAAATGTGAAAAAATACGGCCTTCTAGCCATCAAAGCGGTACTGACCCTTGCCTTTGTCGCTGCTGGCTTTGCGAAGCTATCCGGGCAAGAAATGATGGTCCAAACATTCGAAGCTGTCGGCGTGGGCCAATGGTTCCGATACGTAACCGGGGTCATCGAAGTTGGTGCCGCGGCGCTCTTGTGGGTTAGAGGAATGCAGTTCGTCGGGGCCGGCCTGTTGACCTGCACCATGGCAGGAGCCGCGCTGGCGCATCTGGTCATCATTGGTCCATCCGCTGTTCCGGCGCTGGTCCTTGGAGTATTGTCAGCCATCGTGGCCTATCATTATCGTGCCCAGTCTCCAATTGACCTCGGTTCGTCCGCAGCCTGACATTTCGAACCAAAAGTGAGCGCCATGAATAACACATCTGAGAAACTACTCGTCATCGACGTCGCCCCGAAAATGGACCGGTTCGATGAGGTCATAAAATACTTTGCTAAGCTAAGTGCGATTTTTGAAGCTTTCGGTGCCACGCGCATCCAAAAGCTGAGAACGCGCGAGCAACTCATGGGGGACACCGCGGTCAAGGCGACCGCCATCGTCAATTTTCCCGATGCAGAAGCAATCAAAAACGTATTTTCGAGCGCCGAATTCGCAGCGCTCGAAAATGCTCATGAAATTCTGTATGAGACGTTTAGCGTCAGGATTTGTGACGGACACTAGGCCAATTGCTTGGTTTTTATCGCGTTGAAATACGATCTGGAGGGGCAATGCCCAATATTAAACCGATGAAGGATGGACCGCTTCTCGTCGAAGGTGTGCCAAACCTTAAAAACAATGATGGTGATATCTCACCGGGCAAACCGTCCTTTGCGCTTTGTCGGTGTGGTTTGTCCAAGAATAAACCGTATTGCGACTATGCACACGCGGCTGGCGGGTTCACCAGTGACAATGGCGATGCGAAAATCCGGAACACCCCGATCGCCTAT
>JAPKCP010000096.1 GCA_028822885.1 Yoonia sp.
GCGCATGTCTATTTCCAGCGTTTGCAGGAAGCCGCGTTTCGGTTGGGTCTCGGTCTGATCTGACATGGCTATCGCTCCATCTGGGCCCACGCACAGTTTAGTGGGGCCAACAGATTTTAGTGAAATTATGAGTATTTGGTGAAACACCGAGGCCCGCGCGACGTGTCATCGCGGGCCTCAGCAGGGAGAAGTCCTTAGTTACAAGGTGCGGGGCCGTCTACGACGCCTTGGCACAGTGCTTCTTGTGTGATCCAGCCAGCGTCTACGACAACAGACAGGTTGTCAGCGGTCACAGGAACAGGTGCAAGGAACATGGCGTTCAATGTTGTCCCGCCTGGGGATGTCCATTCCATGCTGCCCTCAATGGCAACGCTGCCGTCGGCTGCTGCTGCAAGTTCAGCCGCGATAGTACCCGCTGCTGCGCCAAGTGCGCGTGCGTCCTTCCAGACGGACACAGTCTGCGTACCCATCGCAACACGGTTCAAAGCGGCGTGGTCGCCGTCCTGACCAGACACTGGAATGCCTTCCATGCCCTGTGCTGTCAGTGCTGCAACAACACCACCAGCGGTTCCGTCGTTAGACGCAACAACAGCGTCAACGCCGTTGTCGTTTGCTGTCAGGATTTGCTCCATGTTGCGCTGTGCGTTCGCTGGCAACCAACCGTCAGTGTAAGCTTCATCAACGATAGTGATGTCGCCAGAATCGATTGCCGCCTGAAGGATTTCCTGCTGACCGCCGCGCAAAAAGTCTGCGTTTGGATCGGTAGGTGAGCCTTTGATCATGACGTAACGACCGGAAGGCTGCGCTTCGAACACGGCGCGTGCCTGCATGCGGCCAACTTCGACGTTATCGAATGTCAGGTAGAACGCACGTGCGTCCTCAATCAGACGGTCGTAACCCACAACAGGAATGCCTTCTGCGTCTGCCGCGTCAATTGCCGGACCGATCGCAGAGCTGTCTTGTGCGAGAATGATCAAGGCATCAACGCCTTGCGCGATCAGGCTTTCGACGTCTGACAACTGCTTGGCAGAAGAAGACTGCGCATCAGCGGAAACGTAAGTCGCACCAGCGGCTTCCAAAGCGCCTTTGATAGCGGCTTCGTCAGTTTTCCAGCGTTCTTCCTGAAAGTTGGACCAGCTTACGCCAACTGTGATGCCGTGGCCGTCTGCAAATGCAGCGGAGCCAAATCCAGCAACAGCAACAGCGGCTGCGATAATATGTTTATGCATGTTTTCCTCCCAGAGAATGCAAAGCCTTACCATATTTGTGGCAAGGGATTCGGATCAATTGATCTCGATACGCTAATCTTGCCCTATTTAATTTAGTTGTCAAAATAAAAATGACCATAATCTGGTCTATTTTTAGATTTTCCTCTTTTCAGGTGCGTAAATTACGGGCAGACTACGCCTTAACGCCGAAAAAAGTCACATTTTAGTTCAAGGCTTGAAGATTATGCCGACGAAACCTGATATACTAGAATTTCTGGCTGATGTGACAGCGGGATGCGGTCCTCAGCTTCAATCTTCAGGCAGTATACGTGGAACGCTCAAGCAGCGGATATTTGAGTTTGTCCGCGCAAGTGGCCATGCGGCACGTACTGATGTGTGTCGTGCGCTTGATATCAGTCCCGGCTCTGCAACTACGCTAACCGCAGATATGATCGATACTGGTTATCTGCGCGAAGTTGCCAGCGTACCGCGCGAAGCTGGGCGTGGTCGTCCACCTGTCGCATTAGAAGTTGTGCCAGAGGCAAGCTATGTCATCGGCATTAAGCTATCAGATGAATATAACACGGCTGTATTGGCAGATTTCGCTGGAAACGTAGTCGCCGACTGCGCGCTACCGACACATCCCACACGCCGCGAGCTCCCCGAATTGCTAAATGAAATCGGGGCATTGATGGATGATCTCTTGCGCAAAAGTGGGAAATCCCAAGATGATGTGAAAGCCGTCGGCATCGGGGTGTCAGGGATCGCTGATCATAAAACGGGCGTCGTTCTGTGGTCGCCATTGCTGCAATTACGTGATGTTGCCCTTGGTCCCGCATTTACAGAACGCTTTGGTCTGCCTGTTTATTTAGACAATGATGCCAATATGTTAACCTTAGCGGAGTTATGGTTTGGCACCGGACGTCAGATGGAAAACTTTGTGGTTATTACGATTGAGCACGGTGTGGGCATGGGCCTTGTCGTGGATAATCGACTGTATCGTGGTGCCCAAGGTATCGGAATGGAACTTGGCCATACAAAAGTTCAACTTGATGGCGCACTTTGTCGATGCGGTCAGCGCGGGTGTCTTGAGGCATACCTTGCCGATTACGCCCTTGCCCGTGAGGCCGCAACCGCCCTTGGCAGATCGATTGATACAGAGCAAAGCCCGCAAGAGATGTTAGGTCATCTTTTTGAACAAGCAAAGGCTGGCAATCAGGCCGCCAAAACGATCTTTAACCGCGCAGGACGGTATTTGTCAGTGGGTCTATCCAATGTGATCCAGCTATTTGACCCACCGCTTATCATCTTGTCTGGCGAACGGATGCAGTATGACTATCTTTACGGGCAAGAGGTGATTGCGGAAATGCAGGCGCTTACCCTGTCTGAAGGTCGCAAGCCGTGTCAGGTTGAAACGCACGCGTGGGGTGATTTGATCTGGGCCCGCGGGGCTTCGGCGCTGGCCTTGTCATCGGTCACTGATAAAATATTTGCGAAGGACCCGATATCAGCATGATCCGCCTTGGCTTGGCATTAACACTGATTACCAGCGGGGCGCTTGCCGAACCGATGTTCGAAGACCGCTCTGACGCGTTGCCAGAGCATATTTACGCAGGTGGTTGGGAACATTTCGTGGGCGGCGGTGTTGCTGTGTTTGACTGCAACGGCGATGATCTGCCCGACATCTTTGCGGCAGGTGGTACAAACCCCGCAAAGCTGATCCGCAATGACGGTGATTTTGCGTTTACCGACATGGCATTGCCAGTTTTGGAAGGCGTCACCGGGGCCTATCCGATTGATATGGACGGCGATGGCCTGATGGACCTGTTTGTGCTGCGCGTTGGGCCCAACGTGGTTCTGCAGGGTGGCCCTGATTGCACTTTTACCAATGCCACCGGCGCGTTCGGCATCCCCCAAACCGATCAGTGGACGACCGCCTTTTCAGCTTGGTGGGATGTAGGTGCTGAACGCCCGACGCTTGCAATTGGGAACTACGTTGACCGCAGCAACCCAGATGGCCCATTTGAGGCTTGCGATACAAATGCGATTTTGCGGCCAACGCCTAACGGTTATGTCGCCGACATTTTGACACCCGGCTTTTGTCCACTCTCCATTCTTGCCGCCCGCGATGCGCGTGGCAAGCCGACCCTGCGTATTTCCAACGACCGGCATTACTACGTAAGCGGCGGATATGAACAGATGTGGGACATCGCTGAGCGCCGATTTCTGGGTCTTGATGACGGCTGGAAAAACGTCTCACTTTGGGGCATGGGAATTGCGTCACGCGATCTGGATGGGGATGCGCGAGACGAAGTCATGTTGACTTCAATGGGCGATCAACTGCTGCAATTGGCGCAAGAGGACGGGACGTATGCAGCCGCCCCTTACGCCATCGGCACTTATGCCCAGCGCCCTCATATTGGCGACGATGGGAGGCCCTCAACCGGGTGGCACGCCGAATTTGGCGATCTGGATAACGACAGTTTGGCCGATTTATTCATTGCAAAAGGCAACGTCGATCAGATGCCCGGCATGGCCACCCGTGATCCTAATAATTTGTTGATGCAAAAGGCAAACGGGACGTTTGTTGAGATGGGTGCGACTGCCGGAGTTGCCTCCGTCGAAAGATCACGCGGGGCAGCGATTGCAGATTTTGATGGTGATGGTTTGTTGGATTTGGCTGTCACAAACAGACGTGCACCGCTTGAGATTTATAGCAATGTGACCCCAGATACGGGTCATTGGTTGCGGGTTGATCTCGCACAATCAGGCGGGAACCGTCATGCGATTGGCGCTGTTGTTCAGCTTGAAACCAGCGTTGGTCGCCAATCTTTGCAAAAAACGATTGGCGGTGGCCATGCTGGTGGCCAAGCGCTGCCGCTGCATTTTGGGCTTGGCGCTGCGGACGCCGTGACGCTTATCATCACTTGGCCGGATGGTGCTGAAACGTTCCACCAGACGGACGTCGATAAAACAGTTACGATTACGCGTTAATCTGGGTTTGGGACAGCCAGACCGCTTGGTACACTGTCTGGAATGCCAAGCCGCCCAATTTGCGTGATTGGGTCGGTAAGGGTGTCTAGAAATGAAACTAAAGCGACGACGTCTTCATCCGTCAAAGACACCGGATTGGTCGTGACCGCCGCAGCAATTGCCGCAACCTGATCTGGGTCACTCATGACGGTGAAGTCATCAGCATTGAAGCTAGGCAGGATCGTTTGTGAGGCGTCAAAGTTAGCTAACCCCACAATCGGGTTCGCGTGATCTGCGATGAACCGGTCCAGTTCGGTGTGGCTCCCTGCATGACCGAATGGTCCAGTTAGCGCCACATTGCGCAGGGACGGCGTGCGAAAAGCGTAGAGATCCGCGACTTTGCCTGTCACCCGAAAGCGGCCTTCGTCGCGATGGTGATCTTCAAACGATGCGGATTTTCCGGGGCCAATTTGTGGGGCGCCCATCGCATGGAAGTCGTGATCCGTCAGAAAAGGCCCACTGTGGCAAGCGGCACAGCCCGCGTCACCGTAAAACAAGTCCATTCCAGTTTGCGCTGGTCCGCTAAGCGTCAGATCCCCTCGCAGAACAGCATCAAACGGAGCGGTATCGGATCGCCATTCATGCGCCATGAACACCGCGATGGCGTTGGAGACGTCAGTGAAGGCAATATCGTCAGGGGAGTTCAGATGTGGGTAAACAGCGACAAATTGCGTCGCATAGTCAGGAATCGCGGCCACCCGCCGCGCAATGAGGTCCCACGCGCCGCCCTCGCCTGCGATCAAACCTTGGCGCACCGCCTTTCCGATGTCGTTCTCGCGATGCGATCCGGCCATCTCATCCCGGCTAAGCACCGGAAACATGGTCTGCGCTGATAGGACCGACGCGAACCCCACCACCATATCTGCATCCATCGGTGTGCGAATGCCGCCCGGGCGTGTCGCGTCCGCCTCAAGCCGTCCATCATGAAACATAACCGTGAATTCATGCGCACCAAGGTTGAACAATGCTGGCGCGTTGCGGGGAATGCGTTCTTCAGGGATATTTTCCAGATCAACACGACGATCAGGGCCAAGGCCCACGCCCCCATCACCCAAAGACAGCGAAACCGCGTCTGCGGTCCCAAAAGCCGGGTGGTGGCACGTCGCACATGCCACAGTCTTATTGCCCGACAAAATAGGATCGTAGAACAGGAGCTGACCCAGACGGGCCTCATCTAAATCAACCGCCGCATAGGCATCATCTGTCACCGGCAAGGGAAGCGGCTGGGCAATTGCCACACCTGCAAGCACCACGATGCCGACCGTCAATCTCGTTGTGTTCAGAACGCCTAGCAACATCGCTCAGGTCTTTTTTGTGTCATCAATGACGTTCATCCCTGCGAGGCCAGAGTTGCCGAGATCGACGCTCGCGAATGGTCCGCCGTGGCACATATGACCCGGATCGTGCGGATCAAAAATGTCAGCCTCGGCCAACACCTCAGCAGCGAAATCCTCAGCGTTGTCTTTAGGTTTATAGCCCAAAAACGCGGCCTTTGCGTTATCCACTGGGGCACGGTCGTTGTTGGACACGCCATAAATAACTGCGAAACCCGTGACTGGCGTATCGATACAGCGCGTCACCAACTGGATTAGGTCGTCGTAGGACAGCCATGACCCAAGGGCGCGCGGGTTGTTGACTTGGGCACAAGAGAGGATGCGCATGTGCACACTTTCTAGCCCACGCTTTTCCCAGTACATGCGGCCAAGGTCTTCTGTAAAACACTTCGCGAGACCATAAAATGTATCTGGGCGGTGCGCGACTTCAGTATTGATGAATTCGTTCTTGGGATACATGCCGACAGCATGGATTGAACTGCCGTAGATGACCCGGCGAACGCCATGTTTATGGGCGGCCTCCCAGACATTGTAGGAGCCTACAAAATTTGGACCAAGCAGTTGTTCGAACGGGCCTTCATCCACGAATGCCCCCATGTGAACGACCATTTCCGCGCCTTCGATGACTTTCATCATGTCGTCCGAATTGGCCAGATCAGCTTGAACAAAGGTCTCGCCGTCATAAAGTGTACCGATGTCGTCTTTTATGTCAGTCGACACCAGTTCATCGCAAAGCTTTGAGAGCGGTTCGCGCAGATAAGACCCGAGACGGCCCGCAGCACCTGTAAGTACAAGTTTTTTCAGTTTCATGGGGTGGGCCTTTCTAAAGTGTCGATTTGCGCTTTGACGGCGGCCAAAGCAGCGTCTGTGGCTTTCGCGAGCAGCGAAGTATCCTGCCCGCAAGCCACAAAAGTGAAGCCATCGTTCAGCAGTTTTGCAGCAAAGGTGGGGTCCATGACAAGGGTACCAACCGGAATGCCCTTGGCGATGAGCTTTTTAGCGGCAGGCATAATCAAATTCCAAACGGCAGGATCAAGTGGCTTGCCAAGTTTACCAATGTCGGCGGCGATATCTGCGGGCCCGAAGAAGATGCCAGACACACCATCAACAGCGGCAATATCTTCTGCTTGTGCGATTGCAGCTGCGGTTTCGAGCTGCAGGATGACCGTTAACTCGTCGTCGATGCGTGCGTTGTAATCCGTGACCCGACCAAACGCCGTTGCACGTGTGGCACCAGAAACACCGCGATTGCCACGCGGTGGGTAGCGCGTTGAAGCGACGGCCATTTGTGCCTCGTCAACTGATTGTATCATCGGAAACAAAAGGCCGCCTGCACCCATATCCAACAGCCGTTTCACAACGACAGGATCATTCCATTCTGGTCGCACAATAGCCGTCGTCGTGGTTGCAGCAAACACCTGCATTTGGCCCATGACCGTGAAATAATCGCTCGGTGTATGTTCCATATCCAACAGCGCCCAATCGTAACCTGCGGGGGCTACGACCTCTGCTGCAAATGCGCTGGATAGGCTCACCCAGATGCCAATTTGCTTTTCGCCGGCCGCAATTGCATGGGTAAACGCGTTGGTTGGATATTTCACTAAATTACTGCCTTTTCCACAAACTTCCGGCCGTCCAAAACCCGGTCAAACGCAAATGGGGACATATCAAGCGTCCGATATTCCCCAAAGGTCAACCACTCTGCTGTGGCACGGCCCATTGCTGGTGACTGTTGCAGGCCATGCCCAGAAAAGCCATTAAGGAACACGAAATTTGTGATCTCAGGATGCGGCCCGACAATCGCGTTTTGATCAAGCGTGTTATAGGCGTAATGCCCAGCCCATTCGGTCACGACTTTGATCGCCTCAAACTGGGGGATACGCGCTGCAATAATCGGCCAGACATGGTTTTCCCAACGGCAATGATCCATCGTGAAATCGTTGGGATCAACTGCGACATCATCTTCTGCGTCAGGTGCACCACCCGCGAGATACGTTGTAGGCCCATCTTGGCGCATGTGAACGCCTGATGGATCAATTGTCAGTGGCAGCTCTCGGTCCAACGGCGTCTCTGCGCTAAATATCCATGTAAATCGCTTACGTGGCTCGACTGGAAGTGTAATTCCCACCATTTCAGCCGTAAGCGCCGCACGCGGGCCAGAGGCGTTCACGACCTGACCGCACCCTACAACGTCCCCACTTTGCAGCCTCACAGATTGCACCCGCCCTGCCTGAATATCCATCGCAACGACCCGGTTTGTGATGTATTCCACCCCATTGTCCTTGGCCCCACGCCGCCACCAATCAAACACGGTGCCGCCATCCCAGTACCCTTCGTCCTTAAGGTTAATCGACCCAACTTGGATGTCCTCAAGGTTATAGAACGGATACCGCTCCAGAATTTCATTTCGCCCTAACAACTCAGTCTGCGCACCTGCCGCAAGCTGCACCTTTTGGTTTTCGCGCAGCGTCGCAGTCAGGGCATCATTGTCCGAAAGATACATATACCCATAGTTCTGGATACCCAATTCAGGCACACGCACATCACCGCCCATATAGCCGCGCAGATTCTTCACAAAATCCGCAGCAAACTGGGAAATCTGCACATTCAGCTCATTCGAGAATTGCTGCCGCATACAGCTATTGGTGTGCGCCGTGGACGAATTGGCGTAGCTGCTGTCCATTTCGACCACCAAAATGCGGCCTTGGAAAGCTGCCATTGTGCTGAGGAACCACGCCGTTGATGATCCCATCATCGCACCACCAACAATGACAACATCATAGTTCTTGTGCAGTGGTGCTTGGGTCATGGAACGTCCTCCCCCCGGCGCACGGCAGCTTGCACCACCGCGATGTCATCCGCGCTTAGGCCATAATCTTGGGCGGCAATTTTGGCTGAGATATAACCCCGTGCAAGGTCCCGCTTCACAGCCGCAACAGCTCGGTCCTTTGGATCGCCGTAGCCGGCACCACCAGGAAAAGCCATCATCACTTTGCGCCCATGTGGGACAAATTGTTTGCCCTTCCCGTTCATGGCGCTCCCATCATCTTGGGCGATTGTTGTCGCAGCACCGTGCTGGCCACCGCGTCGCCCACGGGCCGGATGATTCACACGGTCAAACATCGCTTGGATGTCGAATTCATGCCCCTCACGTGCACCAACTTCCATATATTGACCAAGGCCACCACGTTGCTTACCCGCGCCGCCTGAGTCTGGACGCAATTCTTTACGCCAGATTATCACCGGCCCAGCATGTTCTGTCGCCTCGATTGGCATTGTCATGACACCTGATGGAAAGGCCGTTGCATTTAGCCCGTCAAATGCGGGCCGCGCCCCTGATCCACCAGAATTAAAGGTCAAAACTTCAGACCGCACTGCGTCAACGGGGGCCGGTGCATCGGTGCGCGGGCGCAACGAGACTTGGAAATTGCACAGGCATCCAGCCCCTTCCGCAGGCACTACTCCCGGTAAAATCTTGTCGAGCGCATTATACACAACGTCTGGCACAAAATGCCCGACGATATGGCGCAGCGCCACGGGTGCCGGATGCACAGCATTAACGATACTATTGACCGGAGCCTGAATTTCAAAAGGCGCCAGCGAAGCCGCGTTGTTTGGAATCTCCGGCGCAATCGCACATTTCAGCGCATAGCAGGCATATGCTTTGGCGTAGACCAATGGGCAGTTGATCCCCTTTTTATCGAGACCTGACGTCCCTTCGAAATCAGATACAATCCGGTCCTCAAAGATCGTCAACTTGACCTTCAACGTGATTGGCGCTGCAAATCCGTCGACTGTCATCTCACCGCTAGCCTGTTCGCGCGGCAATGCCGCGATCCGTTCAAGTGTCGCCCTGCGTGAGTTTTCAAGGATGAAGGTCGCGATCCCATTCAAATCATTCAGATCAAACTCTTCCATCATTTCGATCAAACGCCGGTGGCCGATTTCATTACAGGTGGCCAGCGCGTACATGTCCCCAACCAATTGATCCGGCTCTCGCACGTTCCCGCGCACAATCCGCACAAGCGTTTCATCCACTATCCCACGGGACGCGAATTTCATGATCGGAATGTAGAGCCCTTCTTCATAGATGCTCGCCGCATCCGCCCCAAATCCGCGCCCACCAATATCAACGATATGGGCGGTGCAGGCAAAGAACCCGACCAACGCGCCGCGATGGAACGAAGGTGTGACCATCGTGATATCGTGCAGGTGGCCAGTCCCCTCCCAAGGGTCGTTCGTAAGGTAGACATCACCTTCAAAAATATTCTCACGTCCGATCCGACGAATGAAATGCGCAACAGCATCTGCCATCGCATTCACATGACCCGGCGTGCCAGTAACAGCCTGCGCCAGCATCTGCCCCTCAAGATCATAAACGCCCGCCGACAGATCGCCAGCCTCGCGCACCGACGTTGAGAATGCTGTGCGGACAAGGGCCTGCGCCTGTTCTTCAACCACAGAAATTAGGCGGTTCCACATGACTTGATAGGCGACGTTTGATGTAGTGCTCATGGTCTACCCTTTCACGCGAATGTCGATGCAGCCGTCCGGCTGGCGCACAGCCACGCGCGACGACGGTACGATGATCGTTGTCTCCGTTTCAACGATCACAGCAGGGCCTGCGGACTGCTGACCGATCGTCATATCGTCTCGTAAAAATATGTTGGCGACGACAAAGTCGGCGACCGCGGGATCAAACACCTCCCGTTGGCTACTTGGGTTGGCGTCAGATGTGGCAAGCGTTTGCACAACAGGGTCAACCGCTTCACGCGGAGTGGTTGCGTTCACAGACCAGACAGTGATTTCGATATCCATTCCTGCCACCGCGCGCCCAAATAATTTGGTATAGTCTTCGATAAATCGTGCCTCAAATATGGCCACATCTGGAGCCATGGCTTGGCTTTCCGTCAATGTGATGGGAATCTCCCAGCCTTGCCCAGAGTAGCGCATGTAAACTTTGAACTCTGCGATAATTGCACTGTCTGAGTCACAATTGCGCACGAACCCTGTTGCCTCATCACGTAAGTCACCAAGCAGCGTAATGATCTTATC
>JAPKCP010000097.1 GCA_028822885.1 Yoonia sp.
TGCCATTGAGGGCAGCGGTTCTCTGACGTTTGATCATGGGAAAGCTGCGGAAATCGTGTTCTTTGATCTCGCGGAATAGGCGTATTTATCAATTCTGGTGGCCTGTTAATGCCACCAGATCCACTTCGACGCTTGTTTTAGAATTGCCGCAAAACAGGTACGCAAAGATCAAGCCAAACCGAGCAATGATCGCGCCTCTGAGCAGTTGGCAACGGGGCGTTCGTATTTGTCGCAAAGATCGACGACACGCCGTACCAGAGCAGCGTTGGATGGCGCTAGGTTAGTCTTGTCGATACGAATGTTGTCCTCAAGCCCAGTTCGCGCATGGCCGCCCGCAGAAACAGACCAGTCATTTAGGGTAAATTGATTCGCTCCAATTCCTGCTGCGCACCACTGGGCCTTATCACCAAACAACCGTTTGACGGTTTGAACGTAGAAATCAAAGACATGCTGATCAGCGGGCATCGCATTTTTAACCCCCATGACAAATTGCACATAGGGGATATCGGTTATCTTTCCTGTCTTATGCATCTGGGCGGCCTTTAAAATATGGGAAAGGTCAAAGGCTTCGACTTCTGGCTTTACGGCATGAGTGACCATTTCCGACGCCAACCAATCAACCAGATCGGGTGGGTTTTCATAGACGCGGGTTGGAAAATTGTTGGACCCGACGGAAAGTGACGCCATGTCGGGCTGAAGCGAGATCATGCCACCACGCGTTTTCCCAGCACCTGAGCGTCCACCAGTTGAAAATTGAATTATCATTCCGGGGCAGTGTTTTTCCAAGCCCTCCTTTAAGGCTGCAAACTTCTCAGGATCGCTTGAGGGTGTTTCGTCATCATTGCGAACATGAGCATGGACAATGCTAGCCCCGGCTTCAAACGCTTCATGCGTGCTTTCGACTTGTTCGGACACCGTGATGGGAACTGCGGGATTGTTTTCTTTGCGTGGTAGGCTGCCCGTAATGGCGACGCAAATGATGCAGGGAGTGGTCATGATACAGGTGCCAAAACGAAGTCGTGAATAACTTCATAAAACGATCCGTCGACTCCTTCGCTCGCAATACGTGCGGGATCTTCAATCAACTCAAATTTGGCCAACAAGCTTTCTTTGACGCCGAAGACCGCATCAGAATGAATATACTTGTCATCAGGATCGAAAATATGAGTGACGAGTGTTTCATAACCACTTGCTTCCAGAATGTAGTGCAAATGCGCAGGCCGGAATGGGTGACGTCCCAAACTTCCTAGCAGTTTTCCAACCGGGCCATCATCGGGGATTGGGTAGAAGAGCGGTTTTGCGCCCCAGAAGTTATAAGTTCCATCTGAACCCGTTCGAAATACACCCCGCAAATTGAAATCAGGTTGGATGCCTTTTTGTTGCACATCATAAAAGCCATCATCATTGGTCTGCCAAACGTCGATCTTAGTACCCTCAATCGGATGGCCTTCCGTGTTCAAGATACGACCCTTGATCAACATTGGATGGCCTTTGCCATCTAGGCAGATATTGGCACCCATCGGCAGTTCGGGAACGTTAGGAACATGAAACGGTCCCAAGACAGTTGATTCCGACGCGCCATTAGGTTTGCGGTTGTTGATGGCATCGACCAACATTGAGACCCCAAAGATATCGCTCAGAAGAATAAACTCCTGCCGCCAGTCATCCGATTTATGACCCGTTTCGGTCAGGAATTTGATGGCGGCCAACCATTCGTCTTGGCTGGGCTCAATCTCTTTTACTGCGGCGTGAAGATGTCGGGTGATGGCCGAAATAACTTCAGCCAATCGGGGTTCCGTTGTCGCCGCAATCTGACCGGTAACAACATCTGCCGAGTTCTTTTCCGTAAAGTAGCCTTGTTTTTGGGTGTTCATAGCAGCCTCTTATCTAGCTAAAATTGCAGTCATGACGCGGGTCAGTTCCAAGGTCGGATCGCTTGCCGTGCCATCATTGCGCCAGCAAACATGCTGGTCAGGGCGGGTCAGAATGCAGCCCGCATCGCCTACCTCGCGTGCTCGTGCCCAATCGCCGGTGTGATCTACATATTCCTGGCGTGGACCAATGACATGGGCACGAATTTTTACACCTAACTTTTCGCTGACGAGCTTTGCAGCGTCTGCCCAGGCCCTTCCGCCCAGACCGGTAAAGACCGTAAACGCCCCGCCACCGGCCAGATCGAGTGTCGAGTGTTTTACCCCAGCTTCATCAAACAACCATGCATGCGGAATCCGCGCACCGGGCCACGTTGTCGGCTGGTAATGAAGGTCCGCATCAAGCGCGAAGTCGGGCTCGATCTGTCCATCTGTTACTGTCGCTTGCGACGTGTAGCGTTGGTTCATTTCAACGCCATGGGCGTCGAATTCGTATTTCTTGAATGCAATTGCTGCGTTCAGTGCGTCCCTTTGTGCCTCTGCATCTGGCGTGGTGTCGCATCGGGCATCCATATTGGCTTTGATTTGTTCGATCTCAGTACCCCCGGTCATGCCCAATGCTTCAAATATAGGGCCAAATTCAGCAATAGACTGGTTTGCGCGGGTCACGATCTGTTTGGCAATTGGCGCACGTTCACTCGTGTAACTTTCCAGCAAGGCCTCACCTGCCTGCTCCTTGACCACTGCAGCAATTTTCCAAGCCAGATTAAAAGCGTCCTGAATGGAGGTGTTAGACCCTAACCCGTTGGATGGAGGATGGCGGTGCGCCGCATCGCCCATCACGAACACGCGTCCCTTCGACATTTGGGTCGCATAGGTATTGTTAACCGTCCACGTACTGGCGCTGATCAGGTCGATCTCAAGTTCTGAATCACCTACAAGTTGGCGCGCAACGTCCGTTGCCATGGCTTCGTCAACAACGGGGGCGGGTTGGTTGATGTCGTAACCCCAGACGATCAACCATTCGTTCCAAGGACGGATACAGCGGACGAGCCCCATTCCGATGCCTCCTACATTCGCACCGGGCTGCATCACCCAATACAAAACAGACGGGCGATGGGCTACATACTTTGACAGATCCGCACGGAAGTAGATGTTCATAGAACCACCGACGCCCATCTGGCCTTCAAAAGGCAGATTCTCATTCTCAGCCACAAGGGAATTCCCGCCGTCCGCACCGATCAGGTATTTGGAACGGATAGTGAGTTCCTTCCCCGTCAACCGGTCCAGGCAGGTTGTGGTCACGCCTTCGGCGTCTTGCACGTGGCTAATGTATTCTGTGCTCATTCGAGCACGGGTGCCGCGTTTGCAGGCTGTCTTAAATAGGATTGGTTCCATAAATGTTTGTGGAAGATCATTCATGGATGTTGGGGATGACAGTAAGTGCTCGGCCTTGGATAACGGGTGCGTGCCCCAAGACTTCATCCGACCAATTTCTTCGCCAGCGAGGCTTTCACAAAACACGTTCTCGCCCATCAGAGATTGATCCATAGCGTTCAGATAAACCTCGTCCTCGACCTCGCGGCCAAGGTCGCGCAGCACCTCCATCGTGCGTTGGTTCGTAATGTGCGCACGCGGCGTGTTGGCCAGCCAATGATAGCGGTTAATCACGACATTCTCGACGCCGTAGCTGGACAACAATGCAGCACTTGTCGACCCAGCCGGGCCGGTGCCGATGATCAGGACCTCTGTAGTGATATCTGGCATGTTTATTCCTTCGATGATGTGAGTTTGCCACCTGTCAGGCGACGGCGAATTGGGAAAAGATGTAGGCCGGTACGTTCACTTAGCAGGCCCCAAAGACCGCGAGGTGCAACCAGCATGACGACAATTGCGAGCACTCCCAGCGTCATCAGATACCAACTGCCAAAGTCAGCAAGCAACGTTTGTAATGCAAAAAAGACCAACACACCGATGATAGGTCCCTCAATGGTGCCTATACCGCCGATAACGACGATGAAGATCACATATGCAGTCCAATCGGTGACGCTAAAGGCGGCGTCGGGACTGATCCGTGCCTTTTGCATGTAGATCAAACCGCCTGCTAAACCTGTGCCAAAGGCAGACGTTAGGAACACAATCCATTTCATGCGACCCGCATCAACGCCTACAGATTTCGCGGCCTCAGTATTGTCGCGCACCGCAGCCAGCGCCAGACCACGTCGGGTCCGCAATAACCAATAAATGCCCCCGATAGTGACCAACGCCAGCACCAGTGCCAGCCAATATGCCAGAACATCGCGCGCAGCCGCCGACCGAAGGCCAAGGGTATCTTCGATTGTTGCAACGAACCACATGTCGCGTGTTGCGTCGCGTGGCAGAGACGTTCCAGTGCCCCCGCCAAGCGTTTTCCATTGCGCGACGAGCAGGCGCACGACCTCTGCAATGACCCATGTACCGATCGCAAAATAAGCACCGTTTAGACGGAATGCAAAAAAGGCCGTCGGCACTGCAATCACAAGTGCTGCGACACCTGCGCAAAGAATTGCGGGCACGGGGTCCATCCCCCAAAGGATGACGACACCAAAAAGCGCGTAGGCACCCATCCCAACAAAGGCCTGCTGCCCAATGCTAACCAGACCACCATAACCCGCAAGAAGGTTCCAAAATTGCGCCAACACGAGCATCGTGAGGATGAAGAACATGTCTTGGATCATCCCTCGACCCGCAAAGAACGGTAGTGCGATCAGTACGCCGATCAGAACAACGCCAGCAATTGCTGCGATGCGCGACGCGGGTGTTTGTGTCGTAACAGAATACGCCATTAGTCATTCGCCCTAGGAAAGAGGCCACGCGGCCGGACAAGCAATACAAGCAGAAAAGCGACGTGCCCTGCTAGGATTTGCCATTCAGGATTGATTGCGGCACCCAACGTCTGCGCAACACCGATAATGATGCCGCCCAAAAGAGTGCCCCAAAGTGATCCAAGACCGCCGATTATTACGGCCTGAAACGCGTAGACCAGTCGGGCCGGTCCAATACTGGGATCAAAGTTCGCCCGAAGGCCCAAATACAACGCCGCGATCGTGACAATGACGAATGCAATACCTGTTGCTGTCGCAAAGATATTTGCAGGCTTAATGCCCATGAGGCTAGCCGTTATTGGATCATCCGACGTAGCGCGAAACGCGCGGCCCAGCTCGGTGCGGTAGAACAGCTGATTTAAGGCCACGATCACCAGAACGGCGGAACCGAACGTTAGCAGCGGCATTACTCCAAGTGAGATCGGACCTACCTGAACCGAGGCTGTCGTCAATGCGCTGGTTGGCAGTCGCTGACTGTCGGCTGAGAACGTCTCGAGCAGAGCATTCTGAAGTGCGATGGATAAGCCGAATGTGACCAAAAGCGGTGGTAGAATATCATCGCCCAAGGTGCGGTTCAGCAGAAACTTCTGCAAGGCCCATCCAAGACAGAACATCACCGGCATTGCGACCAGTGCAGCAAGGAATGGCGACACCCCCAGTATCGTGACCAAGAGCAAGATAAGATAGGCTCCCATGACGATCAAATCGCCATGCGCAAGGTTCACCAGCCGCATGATACCAAATACAAGGCTCAGCCCTGATGCAAAAAGCGCGTAAAGCCCGCCCAGCAGTATCCCTTGGATAATTGTATCGACCCAGATCAATGGCTTGCTCCAAAATATGCATCGTGGATATCGTCACGGCTGAGCGTGTCGGGCGTTCCAGACAATGTCACGCGGCCCTCCATCATACAGTAAACGCGGTCTGCGACGGCCATGGCCTGCGCAATGTCCTGTTCAACGACGATAAGTGAGGCACCAGCCGCTTTGATCGCGGGAACAGCCTTGTAGATGTCCTTGATGACAACGGGCGCAAGACCAAGGCTGATTTCGTCACACAGCAGCACGCGTGGGTTGCTCATCAATGCCCGACCGATTGCAACCATTTGCTGTTGTCCGCCAGACAACGCAGTGCCAGGATTGTTCCGCCGTTCGCGCAGGATTGGAAAAAGGTCATATACGGTGTCTAACGACCAATGCCCGCCGGATTTGCGTCCGTAAGTTCCAATCAACAGGTTCTCTTCTACACTCAAAGAAGGGAAAAGCTTGCGACCCTCCGGCACCATAGCCACGCCCTGCGCCATGATCTCATCTGCTGGTTGGGCCCCGATATGTCGGCCCTCAAATAATACCGAAGCAGCTTGGTTACGCAAAACGCCTGCGATGGATCGCATTAGGGTCGTCTTGCCCGCGCCATTTGCTCCGATGATCGCGACCGTTTCCGCCGCGTTCAGCTCAATATCAACACCGAACAAGGCCTGAAAATCACCATAGTGGGCGATCAAATCGGTGGTTTTTAAAAGGGGGGCTTGCAAAGGAGTCATCAGACTTCAATTCCCAGATAGATTTCTTGCACTTCGCGGCTGGCCATAATCTCTTCCGGATCGCCAAGCCCGATGACTTTACCGAAATCCAATACCAGCAATTTTTCTACGACGGACGTCAGTGCGTGCAGCACATGTTCGATCCAGATTATCGTGACGCCCCGCGCGTGAATATCCTTGATCGTACGGATCAGCGCTTGGCACTCACCTTCGGTAAGGCCACCAGCGATCTCGTCCAGCAACAGCAGCTTGGGCTGTGTCGCCATCGCCCGCGCCAGTTCCAATCGTTTGCGTTCCAATAGCGATAGCTGACCGGCTGGAACGTTAGCACGCATAATGAGTTCCGTGCGTTCCAGAACGTCTGCACAATCGTCGCGAACCACAGCCTCGCTAAGGTTCCGCCCATGTGTGGCTGCCACAAGCAAGTTTTCATAGACCGTCAGTTTTTCGAATGGTTGTGGAATCTGAAAAGAACGACCAATGCCAGTAAGACACCGCTCCATTGCTGAAACCTTTGTCACGTCACGTCCTTCGAAATGAATGCTGCCCTCATCTGCGCGCACATTGCCTGTAATCAGATTGAACAGCGTGGATTTACCAGCACCGTTCGGCCCAATGATGCCGAGGGCTTGGCCCTGCAGCACGTCAAAGCTCGCGCCGTCTGTGACGGTCAACGCTCCAAAGCTCTTTGAGACAGATTTGATAGAAAGGATCGACATAGTAATATCCATATCCCGCGCCATGTTTGGGATCTAAAAAATTTGGTTGCGCGCTCCGAAACTCGTCCGGAGCGCATGCGATTTTAGGTCAGGAAATTTCTTCCATCGTCCCATTGGTTGGAATGTCGGGATGGTCAGAGTTATCGACAATCACCAGATCATAGCCGCCATCGTCTTTCAGCCGCCACTGACCGCCAACCAGCGGCGTCTTGGCCACATTGGTAGCCGCAAACGGTGGCAATCCTGCCCCATCGAACGCGATACGGCCAACCATGGAATTCAGTTGAGTTGCGGCAATTGCAGAGGTGACTTCATCTGGATTTCGGCTATCTTCGACGCGGCCCATAACATCAGCGGCCATTTCAAATAACGCGTGAACAAAGCCGATGGGTTGTGTCCACTGCTTTCCGGTTACCGCACTATAACCTGAAGCCAAATCTCCGGCAGATTGTCTGGTCAGGGATGAGCGGTAGGGATGCGTTGGCGACCACCAAACCTCAGATGATAGGTTATGACCTTGATCACCTAACGCTTCGACCGCTTGAGGGAATAGGATCGCCTTACCGATGCTAGCGACTTTAGGATTGAAACCTTGCTGTTTGGCTTGTGTCCAGAATGTGGTGAAGTCAGGAGGAATTGGAACGCCGGTAACAATATCGCAGTTGGCCGCTTTGAATGCGTTGATCTGGGCGCTAAAATCATCAGTTAGGTTTTGGTAGCGACCGGTATCCGTGAGGGAATAGCCTTTTGCGTCCAACATGGGTGGAAAACCAACATTCGGATCACCCCACGCATTGCCATCTCCGTCATTGGGAAAGATTGCCCCAACCGATTTGTTCGTTTCAAGTTGATCCCACATGGATGTGAAAGTTGAAATAACGTCCTCCAACCCCCAGAAGAAATGAAAGCTAAAATCAAACGGACGCCAACTCCCTGGATCACCGGGATTCCCTTGCTGTCCGATAAAATAAGGCTGCCAAGGGGCCACGGTGGAGATCACAGGGATTTCTTCTGCTTCACAAGTCGTGGCGACGGGGTTCGTTGTCTCTGGTGTGGAGGCCACAAGCATCATGTCGATTTCATCATCGATGATCAGTTCTTTTGCGACTTCAGCTGCGCGGTTCGGGTTTGATTGACTGTCTTTGACAATCACCTCGAAATTGGCTCCGGCCTCAGATTGAAGGAACCCGTCAATGATGAATTGGTCGGCGTCTGAAAATGCTGCCAGCGGACCCGATTGCGGACTGACATAGCCCAATCGAATTTTTGCGCCTTGTGCGATAGATGGGGCAGCGAGACCGCTAGCCGCAAATGTAAGGCTTGTTGCGGCAGTGGATTTAAGCAGCTTGCGTCGTGTAATCATGTTGTCCTCCCAGAACGTCGTGATGTTAGTGAATTGGTGTGTCCCCCGCCCAAGCGGCTTGCAGCAACGAACGAATGTCGTCCTTTGTTACAGGCCTTGGGTTCGGGTATGGCTTGGTCGTCGCCAGCTCAGCAGCGCGGTCAAGGTCGGCCTCTTTCAGGCCCAGATCGCGCAAAGCGAGCGGTGCGTTCATATTTTTTGAAAACTGATAAAGCGCCGTACCGGCGTTATCCCCGCCCAACAGGTCGCAGATTGGTTTCAGCTCTTTGGCAGCAGCACGCGCGTTGTAAGCGACCGCGTGAGGCAACATGACTGCATGCGTTTCAGCATGTGGCAAATCGAATGATCCGCCAAGCGTGTGGCAAAGCTTGTGATGCAGCGCCATACCGACCTGACCCAGAACGGTACCACATGCCCATGCTCCACGCTGCGTTGCTTCGCGAGCGACAAGGTCAGCAGGGTTTTCCAAAACTCTTGGTAGGCCGTCCACAAAGGCCTTCAGACCTGCAATTGCCAGTTCCGTTGTCTCAGCTGTGCGATCGGTTGCATAAAGTGCCTCAGCCGCATGGGCCATGGCATTCAGTGAGGATGTTACAGTCATACTCACAGGAAGCGTCAACACCAACTCAGGGTCATATAGAATGACTTCAGGCAATACCCGAGGGTCACTGATCGTCGTCTTCACGCCATTTTCGGTCTGTCCAAGAATTGGGGTCGCTTCGCTTCCGGCGTAAGTCGTGGGTATCACAATCTGGGGTAAGTCACTGCGAAATGCGATGGCCTTGCCAAGCCCTGTCGTTGACCCGCCACCTATTGCTATGAGGCAATCGGCTTTTGTCTCGGCGACGTGCGCCATGGCGGCGTCGGTTACATGAACTGGCGTGTGCATTTCAGCCTGACAAAACACGCCAATGGCCAGCGGTCCTAAAAGTTCTGCCATCTCAAGCGCCGCATCGCTTTGCTGTGGAGTGGATAGGATTAAAGCCCTAGAGGCCCCTAAACGTCGGGTTTCGGCGGCGATTGTTTTGCGTATCGCAGCACCAAAAACAACGCGCACGTTGTAATCAGTTTTATCCGTTGCCTGATCCATCTGATGCGCTCCCAAAACTTTCCTAGGACCATGGATAGCTGATCAAAAATGAACGGTTGATAGAATTTTGGGCAATCAATATACCTTCATGTTATGAAGATTGACCCCAACCACCTTCACATGCTTGCGTCGATCATTGATTCTGGTGGATTGAGCGAAGGTGCCGTTGCCCTGAACAAGTCTCAACCAAGCCTGTCGCGCACCGTTGCAATGCTTGAAGCACGCTTAGGTTCGCGACTTTTCGAAAAAGGCAAACGCCCGTTGAGACCTACTGAGCTTTGCCTGTCCTTGGCTGACCAAGGACGCATCATTTTGCGGGCGAGCGAAGCGGCACGGCAGGTTGCGGAGCTTTACTCTGGTGGCAAGGCTGGCACTGCACGCATCTCAGGCACGCCCATTTTCATGGACGGTGTCATTTCCAATATGATTGCCACATTCCATGGTGCCTTTCCCGAAATCACAATACATCAAACATACGGGTATCTTAACGATCTCACCGAACAACTGAATGTGGGTAACATCGATTTGGCCATTTGCCCTGTATCCCCCGATACCGTTCCTGAAGGGTTATCGTTCAAGCCACTCATGCACGGGCGAAATGTAATCGCCTGCGCTCCGTCGCATCCTTTAGCGAGAAAATCGGCATTCAAACTTGAGGACATTGCGCCTTACCCATGGATCGCTCCGCCTGCTGGTAGTCCCCTTTACGAAGATTTACGCAATGCGCTTACAAGCATTGGGATCAAGGATTTCAAGGTTAGCTTTACAGGTGGGTCCCTAGCATCGATTGTCAGCATTCTGGCGGGATCTGAGTCTCTTACAGTGTTGCCGTATTCGGTGGTCTTCATGCAGAGTAACGCCAAGAACGTCACAGCGTTACCCGTTCGCCTTGAACATCCTTCTCGCGAATTGGGGATTCTTTGGCGAGATGACAGGCCAATCCGGCCTGCTGTTTTACGGTTTCGTAAATACCTTGAAAACGAGTTTTCTGGCTTATCAAATCGGATTGAGGAAAAAGGGAGGCATTTCGTTTGGCGAGATTAGCCCGACACACATGCCTTTAGGCTTTAACGCTAAGCCGACGTTCAATCACCTCGCAGCATTCGGTACTATGGGCTC
>JAPKCP010000391.1 GCA_028822885.1 Yoonia sp.
GATTTTTGTGGGTTCTCACGCTTGCGACGGCATATGTCCTCTGCTACATCGCACGAGATTTTGAAGCCACCGGAACGCGGGGGCCTAACAAGATGCCTATCCCAGAGCCCTGACTATCGGGTGATTGGATACGCAGTAGACATTGGAAGGGTGGACGTGTCCGAAACAGCTGGTATCTCCACAGGCATCGCCGCGCGCTACGCAACGGCAGTGTTTGACCTCGCCAAAGAGGGTAAGGCGCTCAAAGCGCTCGAAGCCGACGTGGTAGCACTGGATGGCGCATTGGCCGACAGCGCAGATTTCCGTACATTGCTCAGTTCCCCGCTCTATAGCCGGGATCAGCAAGAGACGGCTATCACTGCAATCGCTGCGAAAATGAAATTGTCCAAGACAACCAGCAATGTGCTGTCACTTCTGGCGTCTAAGCGACGCTTGTTTGTGCTGCCACAGTTGACGACTGTCTTGCGCGACCGTTTGGCCGAAGAACGCGGCGAGGTAACTGCTGAAGTTACAACTGCCCAAGCGCTCTCAAAGGCCCAGATGGACAAGCTTTCAAAGACTTTGAAAGCACAAGTCGGCAAAGCCGTCATTATTCAAGAGACCGTCGATGAAAGCATCATCGGCGGTCTTATCGTTAAAGTGGGCTCCAAGATGATCGACACGTCGATCAAATCAAAGCTCAGCGCACTCCAGAACACTATGAAAGAGGTCGGATAAATGGCGATCCAAGCGTCTGAAATTTCTGCGATCCTTAAGGACCAGATCAAAAACTTCGGTCAAGAAGCCGAAGTGGCCGAAGTAGGCCGCGTACTATCCGTTGGTGACGGTATTGCGCGTATCTACGGGCTTGATAATGTGCAGGCCGGTGAAATGGTTGAATTCCCCGGTGGTATCCGCGGAATGGCTTTGAACCTTGAAGCTGACAACGTTGGTGTTGTTATCTTCGGTTCCGACCGTGACATCAAAGAAGGCGACACAGTCAAGCGTACCAAAGCTATTGTGGACGTTCCTGTTGGTGACGAATTGCTCGGTCGTGTTGTTGACGGTCTTGGCAATCCAATCGACGGCAAAGGCCCAATCAAAACAACGAAGCGTGCGATTGCCGATTCTAAGGCGCCGGGCATCATTCCACGTAAATCGGTTCACGAGCCGATGGCGACTGGTTTGAAGTCTGTTGATTCCATGATCCCGATTGGCCGTGGCCAGCGCGAATTGATCATTGGTGACCGTCAGACAGGTAAAACAGCGATCGCGCTCGACACGATCCTGAACCAGAAGTCTTACAACGACGCAGCCAAGACCGACTCTGACAAGTTGTATTGCATCTACGTCGCTATCGGCCAGAAACGGTCGACTGTTGCGCAGTTGGTTAAGAAGCTCGAAGAATCTGGCGCGATTGAGTATTCCATCGTTGTTGCGGCAACGGCTTCTGATCCAGCACCGATGCAGTTCCTTGCACCATATGCTGCGACATCCATGGCAGAGCACTTCCGCGACCAAGGTCGTCACGCTTTGATCATCTATGATGATTTGTCCAAGCAGGCCGTGTCCTACCGTCAGATGTCATTGCTTCTGCGCCGCCCACCAGGACGTGAAGCCTACCCGGGCGACGTTTTCTATCTGCACTCTAGATTGCTTGAGCGGTCTTGTAAGCTGAACGAAGACAACGGTTCCGGGTCTTTGACCGCGCTGCCGATCATCGAAACCCAAGGTGGTGACGTGTCTGCGTTTATTCCGACAAACGTGATTTCGATCACGGATGGTCAGATCTTTTTGGAAACAGAATTGTTCTACCAAGGGATTCGTCCTGCCGTGAACACTGGTCTGTCTGTGTCTCGTGTTGGTTCTGCTGCGCAGACAAAGGCGATGTCATCTGTTGCTGGTCCAGTTAAGCTTTCACTCGCTCAGTATCGTGAAATGGCTGCATTCGCGCAGTTCGGCTCCGATCTTGATGCGGCCACTCAGCAGCTGCTGGCTCGTGGCGCGCGTTTGACTGAGCTGATGAAGCAGTCGCAGTATTCACCGCTGACAAACGCAGAAATCGTCTGCGTCATCTTTGCGGGTACAAACGGCTACCTTGATAAGGTCGACGTGAAGCAGGTGGGTCGTTTTGAAGCAGAAATGCTGAAGCACTTGAACGCCAACAACGCTGATCTGCTTGCAGACATCACCGAAAATGACCGTAAGGTTAAAGGTGAATTGGCTGACAAGGTCAAAGCAGCTTTGGATGCATTCGCAAAAGACTTTGCTTAATCGTCTTAGGATAGGGAGAACTAGGTTTGCCTAATCTCAAGGACCTTAAAAACAGGATCGCGTCGGTCAAATCGACCCGCAAGATCACCAAAGCGATGCAGATGGTCGCGGCAGCAAAATTGCGCCGCGCCCAAGA
>JAPKCP010000098.1 GCA_028822885.1 Yoonia sp.
AAATCCATCCAGCTGTCATGCAGATGGTTTGGTGGAAATTTGCGACCATTGTTTTGCAACTGAACAGCAGCAGGCTGGCGCGGTGATTTGCGCAGGTTTAGGCCTGACCCACGGAGACTTTGCGACCCTTTGCGCAAATTACACGGGCTACAGGCCGCAACCACGTTTTCCCACGATGTGATCCCACCGCTTGCGCGCGGCACAACATGATCAAAGGTCAAATCGCCTTTTCCACCACAGTACTGGCACTGGAACTCATCCCTTAAAAAGAGATTAAACCGCGTAAAAGCTACTGTTTTTCGCGGCTTAACATAGTCGCGCAACACGACCACAGACGGAATTCTGATTTCAGTTGACGGACTATGCACGACTTCTTTGTATTCAGCGACAATATCAACCCGATCAAGCCACGCAGCTTTCACAGCATCCTGCCATGGCCAAAGCGACAAGGGATAATAGGACAAGGGCCGGTAATCTGCATTTAGGACAAGCGCTGGAAAATGCTTAAGGTCAGCCGCATCACGCACAAAATTGGTTCGAAAGTCGCCGTTCATGGTCAAAATCATCCCTGCTCTGTCGCCCGAAGGTGCAAAGCGGGAGCCCCGCTCTGACCACTGAACAGAACTATATCTGGTGATTACTAAAGGGCAACGGACAAATGGAGGTCGAGATGTAGGTGAAATGCCGCAGCTTAGCGACCCTGTCGTGACTGCATACAAAGTGCGAGCCCCGAAGGTATTGCCAACATTTTACACAATCTGGATAAAACGCGCCAAACTATGGTGCATCAAAAAAATGGACTTGAATAAATCACGCACCCGACAACGACCTGTAGGATGCGCGTAGTGCACTTGGCTAGAGGTTAATCAAGCCCAAGGCGTTCCTGCATAAACGCCAATGCAACCTGCAAGCCGTCAGGGGCAATGCCATGACCAGTGCCCTGCATGACGTGCGCAAACACCTCTTTCCAACCGGCTTCTTGTAGTGCCTCAGCGGCAAGTGACATTGATTGCGGTGGTACAACGTCGTCTTGATCACCATGGATCAACAAAATCGGTGGCTTGCATTGAACCTCATCGGCCAACAGTTCAGGCTCTAACAACCTGCCAGAGATCGCTGTGATGCCCGCAATCGCATCTTCGCGACGTGGCAAAACGTGCAGCGCCATCATTGCCCCTTGGCTAAACCCAAGCACCATCACCTGTTCGGGCAACAAGTCTTCGTCGACCATGACACCGTCAAGAAACGCATTCAAATCAGCAGAAGCCCGTTCAAGACCCGACTTTGATTCTTCTTCTGACGACCCATCAATCCACGGTATAGGAAACCACTGAAATCCCATTGGAGACCCAGCGCAATCTTCTGGTGCATCAGGTGATAGGAATAACGTGTCCGGCAAGTGTTCTGCCAATGGATCAGCAAGACCCAAAAGATCGGCCCCGTTTGCCCCGTAGCCATGCAAGAAAATAACGGCAGATCTGATCTCGCCTGATACTGGCTCGCGCCGGCCTGCCTGTAGTGCTCTTGTCATCGGATCCCGTCCCTTTGTTTCATCTGCGCGTAGTACGCCCATAATAATCGTGCCGCAACCGACCGCCACGGCGACCACGCGATCGCCATTTTGCGTAGCTCTTTCTCTTTTGGACGCTCAGACAAGTCAAACAAGTCTTGCGCCGCAATCTGAATAGCCAAATCACCTGCGGCCAAAATATCGGCCCGCCCGAGAGAGAATTTTGCATATATTTCAGCGGTCCAAAGCCCGATCCCTTTGACGGCAGTTAATGTCTTAATCACATCGCCATCAGGCAATTCACGCAATGCCGCATAGTTAAGATCAGCCTTTGCCAACTCTTGGGCATAAAGCGCTTTTTGACGGCTCAGGCCCAGTGCACGCAGGTCGTCAGGCGTCGTCTTTGCCACGTTCTCCGGCTGATCCATCCCAGCCTCAACCATCCGCTGCCATGTCGCATTCGCTGACGCCACGCTCACCTGCTGACCAAGGATGGCAGACATAACTTGCCCAAATCCCTCAGGTTTAAGTCTAAGCGGCAACGGGACAAGATCGGCGGCAACATCGGCAAAGCGTGGCTCTGCCTGACACAACCACTCAAGACCTTCGGTGATGTCGGCGTCACAAGTAATGATCCGACCAATCATAGATTGGCGACCCATGCCAGTGCATCGTCCAAAGTCGCAACGCTGTCAGTCTCTGGCATCAGGGGCCTGCGGATCATCAAGACAGGAATGCCAAGCTGACGCGCCGCAATCAGCTTGCTTTCGCTCCGCACCCCGCCTGCGTTTTTCACAACAAGCCAGTCGATGGCAAGATCACGGAACAAAGCGATTTCATCGGCAATTGGAAACGGTGGGCGTCCAACTAAGAACTGACCACCTGGAAACGGAAACGGCCCTGTTGGCGGGTCAATCTGGCGGCAAATAACACGAGAATTCTTAAGATTAGCAAATCGGTCCAGCGTTTGGCGTCCAGTGCCCAGAAAAACCGTTTGACCTGCTAAGACATGCGTTGCGGCATCCTCTTCTTGGTCAATTTCAGTCCATTGGTCGCCGTCTTGCGGCGCCCAAGCGGGACGTAAGACCTGAAGGTAAGGCAGTCCAATGTCAGTACAAACAGCCAGCGTTCTAGCCGTAATTCGGCTAGCAAACGGATGAGTTGCATCAAGTACAGCTGTGATACCCGCCTCTGATACATAAGATCGAAAACCTGCTTCACCGCCAAAACCACCTACCCGCGTCGGCAAAGCCAACGGTTTTGGCATCCGGGTGGCACCAGCAAGAGAAGCGATTGCATCAATTTTTGCGGCAGCCAAAGCCTGTGCAATGTCTTTGGCCTCACCCGTGCCAGCCAACAAAAGTAGCGTCACACGCCCGCCCGCCCAATAATCGCACCCGCGCGATCAATCACCACGATATCAAACTGCATCGCGGGGTACCGTGTTTGAACACGAACCAACGCCTGATCTGCAATTGCCTTCGCAAGCGGTCGTCCCGCGATTTGAAAAGCCTCTAAGACAGTGTTCACGGTGGCAAGTGCAGGCATCCCCATCATTTGCGCCAAAGCGGCAAAATCCACCTGCGAGCGTGAGGAATGTAAATCGACAGCCCCTTGGGCAAGCTTTGTCAGTTTTCCAATACCACCACCAATCGTGACATGATCGACTGGATGCTTTGCAAGGTATTTCAGCATCCCCCCCGCGAAATCGCCCATATCCAACATCCCATGATCAGGCAGGCCATAAAGCCCCTGCACCGTGGTTTCCGATGTGGCCCCGGTACAGCCTGCAACGTGACCCAACCCGTCAGCGCGCGCCACGTCGATCCCCCGATGAATAGAGGCGATCCACGCAGCACAGGAAAATGGACGCACAATCCCAGTAGTCCCTAAAATGGAAAGGCCACCCTTAATTCCAAGCCGAGGGTTCCATGTTTTCAGAGCAATCTCAGCACCACCGGGAACAGAAATCTCAATCATCACATCCGGAGATAGGGCGTATTCAGCAGCAATCTCAGCCACCACATCATCCATCATCGCACGCGGCACCGGATTGATTGCAGGTTCGCCCACACCAATTGGCAGACCCGCTTTTGTGACCGTACCAACGCCTGCACCCGCGCGAAACCGCACACCACCGTCAGATTGGGACACCTTCGCAACGATCAATGCACCATGGGTCACATCAGGATCATCACCCGCATCTTTGGTAATCCCAACCGACACCCATCCATCTCCACGATCTGTTGTCGCAACAGGCGTTTCAAAAACTTCGCCTTTGGGAAGAACAATAGAAACGCTTTGCGGCGTCTCGCCATGCCACAGGCCAATCAAAGCAGCCTTAGTAGCAGCCGTTGCACAAGCGCCTGTGGTCCAACCACGGCGCAACTCTCCTGCAGGTTTACGTGTCATACAGGGACTATAATCTGCCAAGGCGATGCCGCCAATGCGCAAAAGGGTGTCGCTTGATCTCTTTCCAAAAGCACACGGTCACGGCATAAGCACACTATGAGTATAGACGTCCCCCTTCCCGCCCACGCGTGGCCCGAATTACAACCCGGATGGGTTTGGCTTTGTGGTGCCGGTCCCGGTGATCCGGGGCTATTAACACTGCACGCAGTGAACGCACTGCGTCAGGCGGATGTGGTCATCTACGACGCGCTTGTGCAGGAAGCCATCCTTGCTTGGGCACCGCAGGCTGAGCATATTTATGCAGGCAAACGCGGCGGCAAACCATCAGCCATTCAGCGCGATATTTCACTGCGCTTGGTTGATCTGGCGCGTGCTGGCAAACGTGTGTTGCGGCTTAAGGGCGGCGACCCGTTTGTGTTTGGTCGCGGCGGCGAAGAGGCCCAAACTCTTGTGCAACACAACATTCCAATTCGAATCATACCGGGCATTTCAGCAGGGATCGGCGGACTTGCCTACGCAGGCATTCCTGTGACGCACCGGGATGTGAACCAATCTGTGACGTTTATCACGGGCCACGATCAATCAGGCAACGCAACTGGGTCGTTGAATTGGCAAGCCATCAGTGATGGGTCACAGGTCCTCGTGATTTATATGGGGATGAAACACATTGCGCAGATCAGCAGCAAACTGATCGCAGCGGGTCGGCCTTTGTCTGAACCTGTCGCCGTCGTGACAACAGCCACGACAGAAGACCAACGGGTGTTGGAAACAACGCTTGGCACTATCGTGCAAGACATCACAGCTGCAGGTATGGAACCGCCCGCAATCATTTGTGTCGGTGCGTCAGTCCTCATGCGCCAAGTGCTGGATTGGCAAGGCATGGCGGCAGGAGCCGCACCGCGCGATCTTGATCCACTGGGACGTGGTCGCCCAGCCGAGTCTGCGTAGTGCAAACATCAGCCACCCAAATTTTCGCGAAAATTTGTCTAATTTTTCGTGAAAAATTGGTCCTCGATCACCTGGGCCCAAAATGAGCTTTCTCATCGCAGCACCTGCGTCAGGCTCTGGTAAAACAACGCTAACGCTTGGCCTTCTACGCGCATTATCCCAAGATGATATCGTTCTGCGCGGCGCAAAGTCTGGCCCCGATTACATTGACCCGCGCTTCCATGAAGCAGCGTGTGGCCAACCTTGCCTCAACCTTGACGCATGGGCCATGTCGCCAGACCGCATACAGGCGCTCGCATCAGGCCCGCCGCTTATCGTCGAAGGGGCTATGGGTTTGTTTGATGGGGCGCCCCCTCATGGAAAAGGGGCCTGCGCAGATCTGGCGAAAATCCTTAATTTACCTGTCATACTCGTGATCGACGCCTCGCGCATGGCCCAATCGATCGCGCCAATTGTGAACGGTTTTGCAGGACACGACCCAGACATCAAAATCGCTGGTGTGGTGCTCAACAAGGTTGGGTCGATCCGGCATGAGACTATGCTGCGCGATGCATTACGTGGCACAAATATTCCAGCCATTGGCGCAATTGCCCGCGATGCAACGCTCACGCATCCATCGCGCCACCTTGGGTTAGTCCAAGCCCAAGAACGGCCAGACTTAGAAGCATTCCTCGACCAAGCAGCAGATGTTGTCCGCAAGTCCATTTCTCTCGAAGAACTGCCCCCTCTCACACCAATTGCGCAAGCCCTGAAGATGCAGAAGATACCGCCACCCGCCCAAACAATCGCAATCGCACGTGATGCAGCGTTCGCATTTGCATATCCACATTTGCTGAACGATTGGCAGTCTGCGGGTGCCACCATCAAGACGTTTTCGCCATTGGCAAATGAAACCGTTCCAGCAGCCGATTTGATCTATCTGCCAGGCGGGTATCCCGAACTGCATGCGGGTCAGCTCGCCAGCAACCTTCATTTTCTCACCAGTTTGAAGGTCGCCGCACAAACAACTGATATCTATGGAGAATGCGGAGGGTACATGACGCTTGGCGAGACCCTGACAGATGGCGATGGCATAATCCATAAAATGGCTGGGCTTCTCCCGCTCCAGACATCATTTGCCAAACGCAAACTGCATCTTGGATATCGCACTATCACAGCAACCCAAGGACCCTTCGTCGGCACATGGACGGCGCATGAATTCCACTATGCGTCGACCATCTTTGCAAAGGGACAACCCCTCTTTCAGGCAAACGATGCAACAGGCGCACAGTTACTTGATATGGGTCTCATTTCGGGACGCGTCAGCGGGTCCTTTGCCCATATCATCGACCAAGCCTGATTTGTGCCATGGACACGCCTGCAGGGCAGGTCTACCGATTGTTTCATGACTGATATTTCCGACGCCCGCGCAAAACGAAATGTTGCTGTTCTTGTGATTGCCCAAGCAATCCTTGGGGCGCAAATGCCGATGATTTTTGTTGTTGGGGGGCTTGCCGGAAGCATGCTCACATCCAACCCCTGTCTCGCCACGCTGCCAATTTCATTCATCGTATTTGGGTCCATGACAACGGCGCCTTGGATCAGCCCTTTGATGCAACGACGCGGCCGCCGGTTTGGCTTTATTCTCGGGGCAATGGGTGGGGCGTTGGGGGCAGCTATCGCCGCCTACGGACTTTACACCCAGTCATTTTTTATCTTGCTCATCGGATCATATCTGACCGGTATCTACATGTCCGCGCAGGGCTTTTACCGTTTTGCAGCGGCAGATACAGCCTCAGAATCGTTCCGTCCAAAGGCGATTTCTTATGTCATGGCCGGTGGTCTTATGTCGGCAATCTTTGGCCCACAACTGAACAAATTGGTGGCTGAAATGTTCGCAGTGCCGTTCTTGGGTACATATATCGCGATCATCTTCCTCAACCTTTTCGGACTCCTGTTGTTCTTTGGTCTCGACCTACCAAAGGGCTCCAAAAGTGAGCCAACGGTCACTCTCGAACCCGGACGAAGTAGGCGTGAGTTGCTGCGCGATCCCCGCATTGTCGTCGCAATTATTTGCGCGATGGTCAGCTATGCCCTGATGAATTTGGTAATGACATCCACCCCCTTGGCGGTTGTCGGCTGCGGCTTCACGGCCGCGGATGCAAACGACATCGTGTCCGCGCATGTGTTGGCCATGTTCGCACCATCGTTCTTTACAGGCCACCTGATCGCCAAATTTGGTGTTGAGAAGATCATTGGCACCGGCCTTGTCATCCTCGCGGGGGCCGGTGTGGCATCGCTTGCAGGCATCGAAATTGGTGGCGGTGATCCGGAACTTTGGAGCTTCTATCTCGGGCTCATTCTCCTTGGTTTGGGTTGGAATTTTGGCTTCATCGGTGCGACTACAATGCTCACTTCTACCTATAAACCTGAAGAACGCGGCATTGTGCAGGGCATGAATGACATGATCGTCTTTGGTTTTGTGACAGTTGCATCGCTTGCATCGGGTGGTTTGATGAATTGCTCAGGCGGCACCCCGGTTGAAGGGTGGAGCGCGGTGAACTACGCTATGGTGCCATTCTTAATCTTGGCAGGTGGCGCATTGATCTGGCTCTCATTACGCGACCGACGCTTCGCTTAATCACCAACGGTTCAGCAGGCTGCGGCAAAGCAAGCTGCCCTTTTTGCGGAAATCTGACACACCTAAGGTGCCATCGACAACGCGGCGTGGGTCACTGACAACCTGACGCAAAATCGGCTCGGCAAGCCAAGCGGCACGCATCGCTGGAATTGCCGGGCCAAAGGCGACCGCCTTGTGTTTTTTCAACAAACCTAAAGCAGTTTGTGCCCGCCGCACCAACGCATCGCTATCAAGTTCATCTGCGGCAATGCGCTTATGCCCAATCAAATCGGGAACGGCTCTTAACCACAAGGAAATCCCCATCGCCTCACCTACATCAACAGCCGCATCTGCTACGTCAGGTGTGGCACGACATACGACAGCCGTAAGGCCCATCAAATTACCAGCCGTGCGGCGTAAATAGACCTGCAGATCAAAGCCCACTTGGCTTTCATCATTGGGATAAATATCAAAGCGACGTGCCGCGATCATCTGATCCAACATCTCAGGATCAAGAGCAGCGCTGGCAATCAACTCTGCCAAGGGTGCGGCAACTTCATGGGCACGCACAGCCTTGCCAGCCACAGCATCAGCCACTGCATCGCGCCAAAACTGCAACCGCATTTCTGCGATCATTGGCTCTTTGGTCACAAACGGAGCCTTTGCGACCTCCAAGTTCAGCGCATAAAGGACAAACATCCCATCACGCACATCAATTGGGGCCGCCATCGCCGCTAAAAATCGTTCTGGATCACCCGCTTCAACAAGGGCTGCACATGCATTTATGGACATAGTTGGCCCTTCATTTCGCCAAAACAACTCAAAATTCAGACCTTTGCATCACGTACTAGTTTCCAATTGATTGCATCCAAAAGCGCCTCAAAGGATGCATCAACAATGTTGGCAGACACACCAACAGTGGACCACGTTGTCCCCTGCCCATCTTCGCTATCAATGATGACGCGCGTGACAGCTTCGGTACCGCCATTCGTGATCCGAACTTTAAAGTCCACCAATCGCATGTCGTCGATGAGATCTTGGTAAGGGCCCAAATCTTTGCTCAATGCTCTGTTCAACGCATTCACTGGTCCTTGGTCAGACCCGTCCGCACCAAGACTATCAGACACATTCAGCACCTTGTTGCCGTCAATTTTCACAACAACAACAGCCTCAGACAACGACACCATCTGGCCCCGTTTATTGCGCCGGCGTTCAACAGTGACGCGGTAGCGTTTAACCTCGAAAAATTCGGGCAAAAGGCCAAGCTCTTCGCGGGCAAGCAGCTCAAAACTTGCTTGCGCGGTATCATACGAATAGCCACGCGCCTCTTGCTCTTTAATCCGATCCAAAATCCGGCTTAGCGCTGGGTTGCCCTTTTCGACGTGCAACCCTGCATCTGCCAACCGTTTGCGCAGATTAGATTGCCCGGCTTGATTCGACATCGGCACGATCCGAGCGTTGCCAACCGATGCCGGATCGATGTGTTCGTACGTCGTCGGGTCTTTGAGGATCGCACTGGCATGCAACCCAGCCTTGTGTGCAAACGCCGACGCACCAACATAGGCGGCTTGTCTGGCAGGGACACGGTTGAGAATATCATCCAACGTCCGCGACATTTTGCGTAAACCCTTAAGCGCATCCTTGGTGACACGCGTCTCAAACTTGCTTGCGAAAGGTTCCTTGCACAACAACGTCGGGATAATCGCTGTCAGGTTGGCATTGCCGCACCGTTCACCCAAACCATTCAACGTCCCTTGGATTTGACGGGCACCAGCAAGAACCGCGGCCAATGATCCTGCCACGGCCTGTTCGGTATCGTTATGGGTATGAATCGCAAGATGGTCGCCTGAAATACCACTCGCAATCACATCCTTCACGATCGCACTGATTTCAGCAGGCTGCGTGCCACCATTTGTGTCGCACAGCACGATCCAGCGACAGCCCGCAGCATAAGCCGCATGGATCGCCTCCATTGCGTAAGTCCGGTTGGCTTTATAGCCGTCAAAGAAATGTTCAGCATCAAACAAAGCCTCACGGCCTTGCGCCACGATATGCTTAAAACTGCCCGTCAGGTTGTCCGTGTTTTCTGCTAACGTGATGCCAAGCGCGTCGGTCACATGAAACGCGCTTGCCTTGCCCACAAGGCACACAGCAGGTGTGTTCGCATTCATCACAGCCGCGAGCACATCGTCATTCTCAGCGGACCGCCCTGTCCGTTTTGTCATCCCAAACGCCGTCATCGTGGCGCGGGTCTTGGGGGCCGCATCAAAGAAGTCACTGTCCGTCGGGTTCGCACCCGGCCAACCGCCCTCAATGTAATCAACACCAAGATCGTCAAGCATCGCCGAAATACGCTGCTTTTCAGCCGTTGAAAACTGAACACCTTGGGTTTGCTGCCCGTCACGCAGTGTGGTGTCGTAAAGGTAAAGACGCTCTTTGGTCATACCAAGCCCTCTAACTTAGTCGGGTCAAAGAATGGAGATATGTCAAAGTCTGAGACTCCACCCGGAACATCTTTGATCACGACACCGGCAGACACCAAAACGTCCCTGATCTCATCGGCTAAAGCGTAATCTTTACTTAGCTTTGCTTCACCACGACGTAGCAAAATCTTTCTGACGATGTCCTCATGACCCGCATCGTTTAGCGATGCGACACCAAGACCGGCCAAAAGGCCAAGCTCATCCCAATTTGAGACCAACCCAAGGAAATCAAGCGACGCTGCAAATTCTGCTATCTGAAGGGCTGATCCAACCTGGTTCAGCTTTCTCAATTTAGTGAAAGCAAGATGCACATTCAGATCATCAGACAACGCGTCGATCACGTCCGGTGACGGCTTCCATTTGTCACTATCGCGCAGAATATTGACCATATCAGAACTGAATCCGGCGTCGTGTAGCGTGAGATACCAAGCTTGCAGGGTCTTCTCAGCCTCAAGACGTTTCGTTTCGGTCCAATCCATTGGCTTACGATAATGCGTTGACAACATCACAAACCGGATCACCTCGCCCGGTACGCCCTGATCCAACAAGTCGCGCACGGTAAAGAAGTTGCCCAAAGACTTGGACATCTTCTTACCTTC
>JAPKCP010000392.1 GCA_028822885.1 Yoonia sp.
ACGATTGAGACAGACGACCTGCTTTTTGTTCACGCGGGGATAAAACCGGGCATCCCAGTAGCCAATCAAGATCCCGAAGATCTCTTGTGGATTCGCGCTGGTTTTCTTGAAGATCAAACAGATCATGGCAAGCTGGTCGTGCATGGTCATACCGCACTTGATACCCCCCAACATTTCGGTAATCGGGTCGATCTTGATGGGGGTGCGGGCTATGGTCGCACGCTGATCCCTGCCGTGTTTGAAGGCCGGACCTGTTATCTTCTGACCGATACTGGCAGGGTGCCGCTGACCCCATCCTAAAGGCCCCCATGCCCCGCATATTTACCAGTTTACAAGACATTCTCGCCCATAGTGCGGACATGTTAATCGATGCCCGCACCCCAGCTGAGTTCGCTGAGGATCATGTGCCAGGTGCGATCAACATGCCTTCTTTAACGAACGAACAACGGGCTGAGATTGGCACGATCTACGTGCAAGACAACGCTTTCAAAGCCCGCAGGCTGGGTGCCGCGATGGTTGCTCGTAACGTCGCCACACACCTCGAAGGACCGTTGCGTGAAAAAGACGGCGGCTGGCAACCGATTGTGTATTGTTGGCGCGGCGGTCAGCGATCGGGTTCATTTACGTCGATCTTACAGCAAATTGGCTGGCGTGCGGATACCATTGAGGGCGGGTATCAGCGTTATCGACATCTTGTCAGCAAATATCTGTATGACAGCGATTTACCCCATTCATTCATATTGTTGGATGGGAACACGGGAACCGGCAAGACCGCATTGCTGGCGCGCCTTAAGGACCGCGGAGTACAGACAATTGACCTAGAGGGTCTGGCAAACCATCGTGGCTCACTCTTGGGACGGATGGCCGGTGCACAGCCTTCCCAGAAGGGGTTTGAAACCGCTTTGGCCACTGCTTTGATTGCCTGTGATCCCACAAAACCTATCGTACTTGAGGCCGAAAGCAGCAAGGTTGGGCGGGTGAACCTGCCCCCGTCGCTTTGGTCAAAAATGTGTGACGCTCCGCGTGTGATGATCACCGCAGACCTAGATGCACGGGCTACATTTTTGGCAAATGCCTACGCGGATGTCACCGATGATCCAGAAGATTTACGCGCCCGCCTGCAACCCCTGCGCCGTATCAGAGGTCACGCGATTGTTGATGAATGGGAAGCGCTGCTTGCTGCCAAGGCGTTACCAAGTCTTGCCGCATCCCTGATGGCGCAACACTATGATGCCGCTTACGGGAAATCACGCGGCGATCAGGCATTCGACCTGCTTGGCACTATTCATGCAGAGACATTGGATGACGCGGGCTTAGCGCAAGCAACCGACAAGATCGCAGCGCTGATCAATCAAGTAGGGTAACTTGGCCAACTTGGTCTGTCATTTTACCAATGATGACGGCAGGATAACCCGCATCAATTAAAGCGGCTAGCGTCGCATCTGCAGTGTCCGCTTGCACAGCAGCCAACAGCCCGCCAGCCGTCTGTGGGTCAAACATCAGCTCTGCCAGTGCGTTGTCAGGTGCCGTTATCCCCGTAACGCCAGCCCTATTGTCGGCATACAGCGACGATTGCATCCCGGCTTTGGCCAGATCAAGCGCCCCTTGCATCAGCGGCACATCAGAAAGCTGGACTGTCGCCCCCACACCTGATGCCTCACAAATCCCTGATAAATGGCCTGCAAGTCCAAAGCCGGTAACGTCCGTCATCGCATGTGCATCGCGCAGGATCACAGATGCTTGCGCTTGCGGCGCGACCATAATGGCCAATGCCGCAGCCACATCGGCGCCTGCCGCTTTGCATTGCATTTCAGCGGCCATAATCACGCCAGACCCAATAGGCTTCGTCAGGATCAGCACGTCACCGGGTTGCGCACCAGCAAGCGTGACAGCTTTGCCATCAACAAGACCCGTCACTGTGAACCCAATCGTCAGCTCATCGCCCTGCGACGTGTGCCCCCCAACAATGGCAGCACCAGCGTCGCCCATGACTGCATGCGCCGTGACCATGATTTCTGCTAGCACCCGTTCTTGTAGAACCGACGACATGCGCGGCAAAATAATGTTGACCGTCGCAGCTTGCGGTGCCGCCCCCATCGCCCAGACATCGCCCAGCGCATGGATCGCGGCGATGCGGGTCATTGTGACAGGATCATCGACCATCGCCCGTAGGTGATCTGTGGTCATAACCTGCGTCGCACCACCCGTATGCAGGATAGCCGCGTCATCCCCGGCAACAGAGGTGATATCATCGCGTTCAATCTTGGGCAGTGCAGCAAGTGTATTGCGCAGCGCTTTGCGACCAACTTTGGACCCGCATCCGCCACACATTGGCTTGTCACCTAGGGCTTCGCGCACACCGATCGCCACGGTCAGCGGCACCTC
>JAPKCP010000393.1 GCA_028822885.1 Yoonia sp.
GCCATCAGGATGTCACGCTCTGCATTGCGGTCCGGGTAAGGGACGTCGATTTGCACGAGAAAACGGTCAAGCTGGGCTTCGGGAAGGGGGTATGTCCCTTCCTGCTCAATCGGGTTTTGTGTTGCGAGGACGTGGAACGGATTGCCAAGCGGGCGATGTTCACCTGCGATGGTAACTTCTTTTTCTTGCATGGCTTGCAGAAGGGCTGATTGGGTGCGCGGTGATGCGCGGTTGATCTCGTCCGCCATGAGGAGCTGGCAGAAGACCGGGCCTTCGATGAACCGAAACGCACGAGAGCCATCGGCGGCTTGATCGAGGACTTCGGACCCAAGGATATCGGCGGGCATCAGGTCAGGTGTAAACTGGATGCGGTTGCCTTGCAGGCCCATGACTGTAGAGAGCGTATCGACGAGGCGCGTTTTACCAAGACCGGGAAGGCCGATCAAAATAGCGTGGCCGCCGCAGATTAACGCGGTCAATGTCAGGTCAACGACCCGGTCCTGTCCTATGAAGCGTTTGGCGATGGACGCCCGCGCCTCGGCCAATTTACCGCCAAGAGTTTCGATGTCTGCAACAAGATCGGTGGCATTGGTCATGACTTTTCCTCAGGCAAGCTATATCAACAGCATAACACCAGATAACCCAAAGAACCCCAATGGCAAAAAGCATGACCGGACAAAAGATCGTTACCCCTTCGGCGGAAAGCCTCGCATCCTCGGCTATGGCAGCTGCAAAAGAGGGTAAACGGGGCGCGCCGCCCGTGCATTTATGGAACCCGCCGTTCTGTGGCGACATTGATATGCGGATCGCGCGGGATGGGACGTGGTTCTATATGGGCACGCCGATTGGGCGCGAAGGCCTCGTGAAGCTGTTTGCGTCTATTATTCGCCGCGATGGGGATGATTTCTTTCTTGTAACGCCTGTTGAGAAAGTGGGAATCATTGTCGATGATGCTCCTTTTGTCGCGATTGATTTTGACCGCGTGGGCAATAATTTGCGGTTTATAACGAATGTTGGCGATAGCTTTGATGCTGGGCCAGATCACCCTATCCGCGTCGTGCGTGATCCTAAAACAGGAGAGCCATCGCCATATGTTGTGGTACGCACGAACCTTGAGGCGTTGATTGATCGTAAGTCGTTTTACCGGCTTGTTGATCTGGGCGAAGAAGACCTTATTGACGATGTTATTTGGTTTGGCGTCCGGTCCGGCGGTGTGTTTTTCCCGATAATCCCAGCAGCAGAACTTGTGTAACTTTTGGAGCGTTACGCGATAGGTTGATGTTTCGTGCAATACAGGGCCTTAATGCAACTCAAGATTGCAACCGAGGCCGTGTGACCACTCATGACGAAATATTGTGCGAACCTGACTACGTTGTTCCCTGAGTACCCGTTTCTGGAACGGTTCGACGCGGCGCGCTCTGCCGGGTTTGATACTGTCGAAGTTCTGTTTCCGTATGACCACCCGGTCCCAGATATTTTGGAAATGTTGGGCCGCAATGAGCTGTCCCTAGCAATGATCAGCTGTCCACCGCCGAATTATACGGGTGGGGATCGTGGGTTTGCTGCGGTTCCGGGGCGCACATCACGGTTCCAGCAAGATTTCAAACGCACCCACCGCGTTGCTAAGGCGTTGGGTGCCAAGCACATTCATGTCATGGCGGGTATCGCCGCGGGCCCTGACGCCTTAGCGACGTACCTTGCGAATTTGCGCTGGGCGGCGGGTTTTGACCCGGATCAAAGCCTGACAATTGAACCGATGTCGGATACCACCGTTCCGGGTTATTTTCTAAATGATTGTGTGCAGGCGCTCGAGATTATCAAAGACGTTTGCGCTGATAATCTGGGGCTGCAATTTGACACGTGCCACGTCCATGAAATTCACGGGGATGTCGCCGCGATTTGGGATCGAGTGAAGGATCATGTGATCCACATCCAGCTTTCGCAATCGCCGGGGCGTAAAAGTCCGGATGTTGCTGGTGACATTGATATTGCGGGCTTTGTGAAACAGGCTGGTAAAGACGGATATAAGGGTTGGATTTCTGGGGAATACACACCTGATGGGCTTACCAGCAGCGGTTTGGCTTGGGTCGGTTGAACGGCGGCAGGTCGTTTGCCGCCGATCTGTTTGGTCAGTTGCGGCTAAGGCTTTCGGCAAGGCGCATCAATTGGATTGCTTCGGCGCGGTAGCCAAATGTATCTTCACCTTTGCTTTCGGTTGCCAAAATGATTGCGTCGCTTAGCGACCATTCGCCTAAGTAGCTGGTACCGCGCAGGATTTGACCAAACCCCGCGATGGCCACCGCGAACTGGGCCTCAGTGCTGGCTGCGGCGCTGCGTAGTATGGGCGTCTCAATCAATTGGCTGGTCGCAGCACCCGGCTCT
>JAPKCP010000099.1 GCA_028822885.1 Yoonia sp.
TCTTTGTCAAAGGGCGCGCGCGTTTTGGATATGTTCGCTCACGTTGGCGGATTTGGTTTGGCTGCTTTGGCTGCGGGTGCTTCATCGGTTTTGGCGGTGGATGGATCACAGCCTGCGCTTGATTTAGCCACGCAAGGTGCTGACGCGATGGGTGTTTCGGACAAGTTTTCTGTGCGCAAGGGCGATGCCTTTGACGTACTGACAAAGCTGGCCGAAGAGGGCGAGACGTTTGATATCGTGATCTGTGATCCGCCTGCATTTGCACCGTCCAAGAAGACGATGGAGCCGGGATTACGTGCGTATGAACGTGTTGCGCGATTGGCATCTGCACTTGTGACTGATGGTGGCTATTTGGGTGTGTGTTCATGTTCGCATGCGGCTGATCTGACGAAATTCCGCAATGCGTCTTCGCGCGGGATTGGCCGGGCAGGACGTCGTGGGCAGATCATTTACACAGGGTTCGCTGGACCAGATCACCCGTTGATGCCGCATTTGGCTGAGACTGGATATTTGAAATCGGTGTTCTTCCGCCTGTGAGGGTACTGATCGACACCTGCGTTTTATATCCAACCGTAATGCGCGAAGTTGTTCTGGGATGTGCCGAGCAGGGACTGTTAGAGGTCCGCTGGTCGGCACGTATCCTAGAGGAATGGGCGCGTGCAGCACGGAAAATTGGGCCGCAGGGCGAAACGCTGGCGCGCGGTGAAATAGCCGCTGCGTCGGCGCGGTTTCCACAGGCTGTTGTTGCCTACCCGCAAGAAAAACTACGCCAGTTTTGGTTGCCTGATGCGGATGATATTCATGTTCTGACAGCAGCTGTCGTCGGGTCTTGCGACGCGATTATGACTGTGAACAACAAAGATTTCCCCAAAGATATCTTGGCCGAAAATGATTTGGTTCGGTTGAACCCAGACGTGTATCTTGTTGATTTGTATCATCAATCACCGGATAAGGTGATGGAAGTCGGGCAGTCTGTCTTGTCAGAGGCCCAACGGCTATCTGGTGAGGACTGGACGATGCGCGTGTTGATGAAAAAAGCGCGTTTGCCACGGTTCGGCAAGGCGTTAACTTTCGCCTAAGCTTGCCATTTCGCCGCGTTGCTTTCGATGGCCGCGATCCGCTGTTGCGTCTTAGGATGGCTCAGCATCCATGCGGGCACAGTAGCGCCGTTGGCACCAGTCAGCTTTTCCAGTTTATGAAACAGCGAGATTTGCGGCGCTGTGCCAATACCCGATTTCACAAGCAGTGCTGAAGCATAGGCATCAGCCTCAAATTCGTCCTTGCGCGATAAACCCGCTGCGAGAAGCTGCATCAGGTGACTTGCAACCCATGCGCCAATGCCAAAGGGCAAAAACCGTCCCAAAATCATCGCAATAACGGTGCGTGCTGCATTTTGACCAGAAAAATCGATCATCCGGCGGCGTGAATGGCCAAGGGCAACGTGGCCAAGCTCGTGCGCGATAACGCTCGCCATTTCATCAGCCGACACTTGCCCCGCCCGATATTTATTAAAAAAACCGCGCGTGATGAAGATACGTCCATCGGGGGCCGCAAGACCGTTCACAGGGTCGATCTCGTAGATGTGGACCTTGATCCGCTCTAGATCGAGGGCCTTAGCCATTTGGTCACAGAGCTGGCGTAGCAATGGGTCAGCAAGTTCGGTGGATTTTTCGTCAAGTTCGCGTTGGGTCCGCCAAGCCGAAAAACGGTACATGGCAAAGCCGTAAGCGACGGCGAGCAGAATGGGGGTAAAGCGCAACATGACTTTGATATGGGGTGCGTATACCAGTTCGGCAAGTGATTGTTGTGCGGTTAGAGTGAGTTGTTTTGGCGAGATGAAGCGTACGTTTCGTTTAGCCGAGGGCTTTCATGCCTTTGGTGAGGCCTGCGATGGTCATTGGAACCATGCGGTCGCTGCCGAAAATCTCTTGGATCATGTGAATGGACTGGGTGTGGGGCCAGTGTGTCTGTGACAGTGGATTAATCCAAATATGGTTGGGCCATTGGTCGCGCACGCGGGTCAGCCAGACGTCACCGGATTCGGGGTTGTAATGTTCGTTTGCGCCACCGGGATAGGCAACTTCATAAGGTGACATGCTGGCATCGCCCACAATAATACATTTGTAGTCAGAGCCGTAGGTGCGCATGATTTCGTGGGTCGAGGTTTGGTCATTCCAGCGCCGCGCGTTGTCGCGCCACACGCCTTCGTAGATGCAGTTGTGAAAATAGAAGTGTTGCAGCGTTTTGAATTCGGATTTCGCAGCGCTGAACAGCTCTTCGACCATTTTGATATGTGGATCCATGGAACCGCCGACGTCGAGGAACAGTAGGACTTTGACTGAATTGCGGCGTTCTGGGCGGGTTTTAACGTCGATGTATCCATTTTCTGCAGTGGCACGAATTGTGCCATTCAGGTCGAGCTCATCGGCTGCGCCGTGGCGCGCCCAGCTACGTAGGCGACGAAGGGCAACCTTGATGTTGCGGGTTTGCAGCTCGACTGTGTCATCAAGATTACGGAATTCGCGTTTGTCCCAGACTTTGACCGCCCGCTGGTGGCGCGATCCGTTCTGGCCAATCCGAATACCTTCGGGGTTGTAGCCATAGGCCCCGTACGGGGACGTGCCCGCCGTGCCAACCCATTTGGAGCCACCTTGGTGACGGCCCTTCTGTTCTTCAAGCCGTTTTTTGAGCGTTTCCATGAGTTTATCAAAGCCGCCCAACGCTTCGATCTCAGCCTTTTCTTCAGCGGACAGATGTTTTTCAGCCAGCTTTTCAAGCCAATCGGCCGGGATGTCGACGGCATTGAGGACTTGCTCAGGCGTGATTGCTTCAAGCCCTGAAAAGGTTGCCCCAAACGCCTTGTCGAAGCGGTCAAGGTGGCGTTCGTCTTTGACCATAATGGTGCGGGCCAAAAAATAGAACGCCTCGATGTCGTAGGTCGCAAGGCCTGCTTTCATACCTTCAAGGAAAGCTAAGAATTCACGCAGTGTGACGGGCACGCGGGCTTTGCGTAGGTTTTCAAAGAAGGGCAGGAACATATGCTTAAATGCTGGCGCGTTCGATCAGCACAAGGGCAAACATGCCGATAATCGCGCCAATGATGGCCATAACGCCACCCCATTGTAGCAGATCAAGTGCTTTGCCGCCGCGCCGTTTGGCGCTGAACACTCCGATGATCGCGCCGAAGACAATGCCGGAAAGGGGATAAATCATGGGCGTCGCAGTCCTTTAGAACGGGCGCAGCGCCCTGATCTCATTCAGACGGGCCTGCACGAATACATCTCCTCCAAACCCGTATCGCGCCCAACCGAGACTGTCCAGACGCACGGCCTCTGCCTCGGTCTTGTTGCCCTGCAACATGAGGGCTTCAGCTTTGAACATCATCAAAGTTGCAAGCAAGGCGGCGTTTTGATGATCACGTGCTGTAGGAATACTGCCATTTGCGAGTCTTATGACCGCCTCAGCGTCACCTGCGCTGAGTGCAAATGCCGCACGTTGAACCGCGATGTGCGCCGCATGAATTTGTGTTGCAGGGTCTGCCCGGTAAATCCGGTCCGCTGCGTTAAAGGACGCAAGTGCAAGGTCTGCATTATTGCCGACTTGCAGGCGACCATAGGCATAATGCGCAAATGCCTCGCGTGTGCCGCCCCAGCCAAACGCATTGCCCAGTTGGATTGCCTGTTGGGCAGCGGCGCGACGGCGCGACGGTGTGGCGGACCCAGATAATGCGGTTTGAACAGCGTCTATCCAATCTCGATTGGTGTCATTGCCAGTCAAGCGAACGCCGCGATTGCCTGCTGGATTCATGCGTCCAAGAAGTGCAGGTAATCTTGCAGCAACCTGTCTGCGTGTCATGCCATTCGCAAGCGCTGGGGAATAATAGGCCTTGAGCACAAGCATGTCGAAGCTGGTTAGCACACTATGGATATTGTCATCGTTGAACACAGAATCAGGCAGGCGGTAGAGATCATTCAATGGTCCAAGCGCCTGTGCGAGCTCTTCGTGCAGACAGTCGCGGATTTCTTGTGGGGCCACGTCTGATGGTACAAACATAATTGCCCGGTCACGTTTTGTAAGGGTCGTCCAATCAACCGTCTGAGTCTGCCGGACCCGCAGAAATTCATCCCAGCTTGAAATGCGTGGGACAACGAAACATGCAGCCCGGGGTACTGCATTATTCAGGACACTACGCGGGATTGCTTGGACGATGATTTGGGGTTGCGCGGCTTCTGACATAGCGATGTTGATATTGGCTTCGCGGCGCAGGCGGCTCAGCAGTTGGTCAAGGTCGCTGAGTAATGTATCAGAGACTTCGCCCTGAACACGGACATTAATGGGCCCTTCAAATCGGGTCAAAAATGGGATTTGACGCCCACTTTCCATCCGGAATGATAGGTCAAGAAAGTCTTGCGAGATTTCAGTGTTAGACCGCGAAGGCGTGAAGACAGGTCCGGCTGCAAAGGTCTTAATTGGCGGAAGGATGGACGCAATTGGGGCTGCGCGTGTGGCTGCTGCTTGCTGTGGTGCGGGCGCACAGGCTGCGAGAACGGCAAGGGCTATGGCGGAGAGACGGCTCATGCGATGAACCGCCGGTGTTTGGCAAAGACTGTAAGTGCTGCCCGCGCAGGACCACCAAACGTAAGATAAGGTACGTTTGCAGACAGCGTCATCCCGTCAAATCCCAGATAGGCGGCCCACAGCCCATGCCACGCTGCCTTATCAGCTGCGTAAGTTGGACATATGATGACCGGCATTTTTGCCTTGGTCACGTCTGCTCTCCTTAAGTGCGTCAATCTTGTCTGCCGCAAAACTGCGGCCCCTCTTAGTCGTGACGACGGCGATTGCTTGGTCATCGTGGTCGGGGCAAGTTTACTAGAAGTGAACGTCGACGGTCACGCACCTGATTATCAGCACTGCCATGACATTCTCGTTGGGGCGTTGCATGGAAGACCCAGCGCGCTTGTGGGTCCGATTTGGTCAGCCCCTACATCTAGGGTTTTGGAGGGTGGCCAGGTGTTTTACGCGGAGGGACGCTGGTACTTGATAAAATTCGTGAGGGTGCCGACACGGTCATAAAGGCGACGTCCAGCTGTGTTGTCATCTTGGGTCATCCAGTAGACATTTTGGGACCCTTGCGCGTCTGCTGCGGTATAAACCGCCTCAATCAATTTGCGACCACATCCTGTCCCGCGTGCGCTTGGGGCCACGTAGAGGTCTTGTAGATAGCAAACGTTTTCGACTTTCCAGCAATGCCGATGAAATACAAAATGAGTTAAACCGATAAGGACACCATCAGCCTCAGCGACAAACCCAGAGAAATCCTGCGCGTCATCCCCTAAAAGGCGTGCGAATGTCGATTCGTAGATTTGGGGTGGCAAAGTTGTTTTGTAGAACGCCAGATAAGCAGTCCATAGCGCGTGCCAGTCCGCTTTGTCAGTGGCTTGCAATGGGCGTATTGTGACCTGCTTATCTGTCATATTTGATCTCACTTTTGAAGTTTACCGTTGACCGCGCGCCATAAAGGCGAGCCGTTCAAACAAATGCACATCTTGTTCATTCTTGAGCAAAGCACCGTGCAATTTTGGCAAGGCGTTTACACCGTCACGTTTCAGATCCTCGGGCGAAAGGTCTTCAGCGAGCAACAGCTTGAGCCAGTCAATCACCTCTGACGTTGATGGTTTTTTCTTGAGGCCCTGTGTTTCACGAATCTCGTAGAACTGGGTAAGGGCCGCTGTGAGAAGCGCGTCCTTGATGCCCGGATGGTGGACTTCAACAATTTGACGCAGCGTATCCATATCAGGGAATCGTATGTAGTGGAAAAAACACCGGCGCAGGAATGCGTCAGGCAGTTCTTTTTCATTATTTGATGTGATGATCACGACGGGACGATTAACAGCCCTAACGGTCTCGCCAGTTTCGTAGACGTGAAATTCCATTTTATCGAGCTCTTGCAGCAGATCGTTTGGAAACTCGATATCTGCTTTATCGATCTCGTCAATCAAAAGAACCGTCTTTCCAGTCGCTGTGAACGCCTGCCAAAGTTTACCTTTGCGGATGTAATTAGCCACATCGTGGACTTTTTCATCACCCAATTGGCTGTCGCGCAAACGGCTGACCGCATCGTATTCGTACAGTCCTTGTTGTGCCTTAGTCGTTGATTTCACGTGCCATTCGATCATTGGCAGCCCTAAAGCTGCACTAACCTGTTGTGCCAATTCCGTCTTGCCTGTGCCTGGCTCACCCTTCACCAACAAAGGTCGTTCAAGCGTCACAGCCGCATTCACGGCCATCTTAAGATCATCGGTGGCGATATAGCTGTCGGTGCCTGTAAATTGCATCAGTGTCTGTCCTCAGTTTCATTTCGCACATTACCAATAATCACAGGGGCTTCAACTGGTAGCTATCGCGGTGGAAATGGGGGTGACATACCAACAATGAAGGCGTAAACGACCACCATTCAGTGGAGGGGCGCAGTGTGTCTGACAATTTACTAAATGTGGCTGCGGACCAAGTAAGGGAAATTGATATGAAAGCAGAAATTTTCTTGCCAGACGATTATCACCCGGCCGAAAGCGAGCCGTTCATGAACGATCGCCAGACCGAATATTTCCGCCGCAAGTTGTTGGCATGGAAGTCTGACATCGTAGAAAACAGTTCTGACACAGTGGCCGGGATGAAAGATCAGACACGTAGCATCCCTGATGTTGCGGATCGTGCGTCTGAGGAAACCGACCGCGCGCTGGAATTGCGGACACGGGATCGTGAACGTAAGCTTGTTTCAAAGATCGACGCTGCATTGCGCCGGATCGATGAAGAAGAGTTTGGATATTGCAGCATTACCGGTGAGGCGATTAGCCTAAAGCGGCTTGATGCACGTCCAATCGCAACGATGAGCCTTGAGGCGCAAGAGCGTCACGAGCGCCGCGAAAAAGTTCATCGCGACGACTAATATGCAAGCCAATGTGGGCCGCCGTGTTGCCATTATTGGGGCAGGGATCGGTGGCCTCACGGCTGCCTTAGCCTTCGCCAAGACAGGTGCGGACGTCACAGTCTTTGAGCAGGCAGGTGCGTTGACAGAGGTTGGCGCTGGTCTGCAAATCACCCCAAATGGTGCGCGTGTTTTGAATGCACTGGGTTTGGTTGATGCTTTAGCCGATGTTGGTGTGTCTGCGCACGCCGTTTGTCCAATGGATGCCGTCAGTGGGCGCCAGATTACTCAGTTTGATTTGACGGGGCAAAAGCCGGCTTATCGGTTTTATCACCGCGCCGATTTGTTGGGTGTTTTGGCTGATCGGTGCCGGTCGGCTGGCGTAGATATCCAGCTTGGCAGACGCATTGACAATATCACATCTGATGGTCGTTTTGTCGTAAATGGTGCGACGATCATGCCTACACTGACGATTGGTGCGGACGGGCTTCATTCACAAATGCGACCATTATTGAATGGGCCAGAGAAACCTTTTTTTACGGGGCAAGTTGCTTGGCGGGCGCTGGTGCCACGCCGCGATATGGCCCCTAAGGCGCAAATCTGGATGGCGCCAGACCGTCATGTTGTGACCTATCCACTGGCCAATGGCATGATGAACGTCGTCGCGGTGCAAGAAAAAGGGCGCTGGACGGATGAGGGCTGGCATCACGCAGATACGCCAGAAAATCTACAGGCAGCGTTTGCAGATTTGAGTAGTGATCTGCGCAGCATTCTCGCGGACGTTACCGATGTTAGATTATGGGGATTGTTTCGTCATCCGGTGGCTGAAAGCTGGCAGCAAGACGGGGTTTTGGCACTATTGGGCGATGCAGCCCATCCAACGCTGCCTTTTCTTGCTCAAGGCGCGAATCTCGCGATTGAAGACGGTTTGACGTTGGCGGCCTGTTGTCAGCATGATCCATCGCTTGAACGGGCTTTGAGTGTGTATCAATCCGCACGACGCAAACGTGTTTCGCGTGCGATTGAGGCCGCAAATGGCAATGCAAAGAACTACCATTTAAGCGGTTTCCAGAGGCGTGTGGCCCATGCTGGTTTGACTATTCTTGGGCGGGTCGCTCCAAATGCGTTCTTAAGTCGCCTTGGGTGGTTGTACGATTATGATGCCCCAACGGTGCATCAGTTCTCCCCGCTCTAGGCCTTTAGCTCAACCCAAACTGGTACGTGGTCAGATGGCTTTTCACGGCCACGGACTTCTTTTTCGATCCAGCAGTCTTGCAACAGGTCCGCGCATTGCGGTGTGAGCAAGAAGTGATCGATGCGGATGCCGTCGTCTTTGTTCCATGCACCGGCTTGATAGTCCCAGAACGAATAATGGCCGGGGCCATGGGTGCAGGACCTAAAAGCTTCTGTGAAACCAAGGTTCAGTGTCTTGCGGAACGCAGCACGGCTTTCAGGGCGAAACAGCGCGTCTTCTGTCCAAATTTCAGGGCGCTTTGCGTCTTCGGCTTGCGGGATAATGTTGTAATCACCTGCCATGAGCGCGGGCATTTCATCTGCCATAAGCTGTTGCGCACGAGCGTGCAGACGTTCCATCCAAGCCAGTTTGTAGTCGTATTTTGGTCCCGGAACCGGGTTGCCGTTGGGCAGGTAAAGCCCACAAACGCGAATAGGGATGTCACCCATCACAGTGGCTTCAATCCAGCGGGCCTGTTCGTCGGTATCGTCACCGGGCAAACCGCGGGTAATGTCCTCAAGCGGGAGTTTGGACAGGATTGCGACACCGTTAAAACCCTTTTGGCCGTGGGTTTCGACGGTATAGCCAAGGTCCTCGATGACTTCGCGCGGAAAACCTTCGTCGACGGATTTAATTTCTTGGAGCAGCGCCACGTCTGGCGCACTTTCGACCAGCCATTCGGTCAACGCATTGATCCGGGCTTTGACACCGTTAATATTGAACGTTGCTATTTTCATGGATTGGCCCCCGATTGCTTGACGTCACTCTTAAAGCGGAGCGACGGCAAAGGGAAAGGGGTCACATGGAAAAGGAAGTGCCACATCCGCAAGATGACGTTGCATTTGGGTTTTCAATGACAAATCGTGCGCCGATCAATTCTTCGGAAAAGTTGATCACAGCATCAGTCAGGAACGGCAATGAAACGCTATCAATCAGGACTTTCTCGCCGTGACCTTCAAGCACCAGATCATCGTCTTTTGCTTCGTCCAAATCAATCTCGTACTGAAAGCCTGAACAACCGCCACCTTCAACGGCAACACGCAATGCTTTGCCTTGGGCCGAGGCACCAATTTCAGCGAGGCGTTCAAACGCGCGGTCTGTGACTTTGGGAGGGAGGGTCAGCATCTTGGCACCTTACGGTTTGGGTTCATTTATAATATAGAGGCTTCAGGCAAACACAACAAGGTCGGGCAGGGCAATGCGCGGGTTTGTGACATAATATAAGGCTGGGACCACTCATGGCAGCGCCCTACGCAACCGACCCCGCAAATCCACGTGGACGGCTTTACGCTGAGGAAGAGAGCGCGTTTCGCTCGCCTTTTCAGCGTGATCGTGACCGGATTATCCACGCAAGCGCATTTCGACGGTTGAAACATAAGACCCAAGTGTTCGTTGAACATGAGGGTGATTATTTCCGTACACGCCTCACACATTCGATTGAAGTGGCACAAGTGGCGCGGACAGTGGCTGCATCTTTAGACCTGAATGTGGAGCTGACAGAGGCAGTGGCGTTGGCCCATGATCTGGGACACACGCCGTTTGGGCATACGGGTGAAGAGGCGCTTGATGCGTTGATGGCCCCTTATGGGGGGTTTGATCACAACGCCCAAGCCCTTAGAATCGTGACGGATTTAGAGCGGCATTACGCTGAATGGGACGGTCTTAACCTGACATGGGAGACGCTGGAAGGCATTGCAAAGCATAACGGACCAGTCACTGGCGACATTCCTTATGCCTTAACGGCTTACAATGAGATACATGATCTAGAGCTGCATACCCATGCCAGCGCCGAAGCCCAGGTCGCAGCCCTTGCGGACGATATTGCCTATAACAACCACGACTTGCACGATGGCCTTCGTGCAGAACTGTTTAGCACCGATGATCTGGCCGAACTGCCGATCCTGCACGATTGCTTTGCTAGGGTTGATCACAAGTACCCCGGTCTGAACTACTATCGGCGCAGGCACGAAGCCTTACGCCGGTTCTTTGGCATACTGGTCGAAGATGTGATTGTTCTTGCGCGGCGGAACTTGGCGGACCTTAACCCGGCCAATGTGCATGATATCCGTCATGCTGGTCGGATGGTGATCCAGTTCACGCCCGAAATTTGGACTGATCTTAAGGTGATCCGTCAGTTCTTGTTTGAACGCATGTACCGCGCCCCTGCTGTCATAGAGATGCGTATCGAGGTGACTGAGATTGTGAATTCCCTTTTCCCATTCTTCATTGAAAACCCGCAAGAGTTGCCGAAACAGTGGCGCAAGGATGTTGACGCAGCCCCTGATCACGTCGCCTTGGCACGAATTGTGGCTGATTATATTGCAGGCATGACGGACCGCTTTGCAATCCAAGAACACGC
>JAPKCP010000100.1 GCA_028822885.1 Yoonia sp.
ATGCGATTACGGTAAGCGGCGATAAATTGCGCAGGGGGGCAGGAAACTTTTCCCCGTGACGCATGTAATAGTTAATACCAAGGTGCAGGTTCACCTTGCGAAAATGAGGCGAGAGCATGAAACGACTTTTGACCCTTCTATTGGCTGCGACATTGGCTGGCCCAATCGCTGCCCCTGTCATAGCCCAAGACGGCCCGTTGCGATTGACGATCACCGATGGTGTGATTGAACCGCTGCCGTTTGCTGTGCCGTCCTTTGAAGCTGAAAACCCAGAGGCCGCCCAAGTTGCTGCTGATATCTCGCGCCTTGTCGCTGGTGACTTGACTGGAACGGGGTTGTTCCGCGAAATTCCATCCACAGCGTTTATATCTGGGGCGACTTCATTTATGCAGCCAGTGGCTTATGCTGACTGGCGCGCGATCAATGCCCAAGCGTTGATCAAAGGCGCCGTGACGGTCAGTGGTCAGAATATTACGGTGAAATTCCGGTTGTATGATGTGTTCTCTGGGACAGAGCTTGGCGGTGGACTTCAGTTTGCCGGAACCCTGTCGGGATGGCGTCGCATGGCCCACAAGGTATCTGATGCCGCTTATTCGCGGATCACGGGTGAGGGTGGTTATTTTGATAGCCGCGTTGTTTTTGTGGCCGAGGCTGGTCCAAAGGATAATCGTGCCAAACGCCTTGCGATTATGGATTATGACGGTGCGAACGTCCAGTTTTTGACCGATAGCAGTGCGCTTGTGCTGGCACCGCGCTTTAGTCCATCAGGCGACCGAGTCCTGTATACGTCCTATGAATCAGGCTTTCCACGCATCAATGTGCTGGATGTTGCGAGCGTTGGCCGTCGTCAGTTGGAAACGGCTGAAGGGGAAATGGCGTTCTCACCCCGATTTTCGCGTGATGGTGGGCAGGTGATTTATAGTCTCGCAAATGGTGGCAATACTGATCTCTACCGCACGGATTTGGGAAGCGGGACGCATACGCGCCTGACCTCTGCTCCGTCGATTGAGACGGCCCCGTCGTTCAGCCCTGATGGATCGCAGATTGTATTTGAGAGCGACCGATCCGGTGCACCGCAGATGTATATTATGTCGGCGAACGGTGGTGATGCGCAGCGGATTTCATTTGGTGAAGGCCGATATGGAACACCCGTTTGGTCCCCGCGTGGTGATTTAATTGCGTTTACAAAGCAGAATGCCGGCCGGTTTCATATTGGTGTGATGCGCACTGATGGCAGTGAAGAACGGCTTTTGACTGCGTCCCCGCTAGACGAAGGCCCCACATGGTCCCCGAACGGGCGTGTTATTATGTTCTTCCGCGAGACGCTGGGTGCGAACGGTACATCGTCGTTGTATTCTGTTGATGTGTCGGGCCGGAATTTACAGGCCGTAGCCGTTCAAGGGGGCGCATCCGACCCGACTTGGGGTCCGTTGCAGCCATAAAACAAAGTGTGATTCACAGTTTGGAAAACACGTGCTAAGATCACGTTAATTAGACGAAGAATAATAGGAACGGGCACATGGTATTTATGAATAAAGTTGCACTTGTGGGGCTGATGCTGACCACAGCTGCATGTACAAACCCTGACCGCTTTGGCGATAGCAATGCCGGTGCAGGTGCAAATGGTGGTGCTGTTGGGGCCCCGCTTGAGCCAACAGGGGCGAATAATCCAAATAGCCCAGTGTTCTTTAGTCAAACAATTGGTGATCGCGTTTTGTTTGTTGTTGATAGTTCAACCCTATCTGCTGCTGGTCAACAGACGTTAAGTGGACAGGCGAACTGGTTAAAAACAAACTCTGATTATCAGGCCATCATTGAAGGCCATGCGGATGAACAGGGCACGCGCGAATACAACCTTGCCCTTGGAAATCGCCGTGCGAATGCTGTGCGCGAATACCTTGTGTCCCAAGGCGTTGATTCTAGCCGTCTGCGCGTAATTTCTTACGGTAAAGAACGTCCAATTGAGGTCTGCGCCTCGCCTACTTGCTATGCTCAGAACCGCCGCGCGGTGACGGTTATTGCCGCTGGTGGTTTGAGCTAAGGATAATAAGATGCTGCGATTTCTGACACTTGCTTTGGTTCTGGTGATGACGCCTGCCTTTGCACAGGATACGACGCTTGCGGATATCCGACAGAAATTGTCGGCGCTTTATAGCGATATTAATGGGTTAAAGAGCGAACTATCTGCCAGTGGCGCTTTAACGACAGGCATCGTTGGGAACACGCCTCTTGATCGCTTGAACGCGATTGAGGTTGAGTTACAGCGTTTAACATCTGAAACTGAAGAGCTTGAATTTCGGGTGAACCGGATCACAGTGGATGGGACCAACCGTATCGGTGATCTGGAGTTTCGTTTGTGTGAACTCGAAGACGGTTGCGATATTGGGCAGTTAGGCGACACGCCGTCACTTGGTGGTGTCGACAATGGAGCGAACGTCCCCGCTGCAACGCCTGCTCCTGTGACGGGTGGTCCGGCGTTGGCTGTGGGTGAGCAGGCTGACTTTTCGCGGGCGCAGGAGGCGCTCGCAACCGGTGACTTTCGCAGCGCCGCTGACCTCCTTGCGACCTTCGGCGCGACCTATCCGGGCAGCCCAATAAGCCAAGAAGCCCAGCTTTTGCGCGGTAAGGCTTTGGATGGACTTGGTGACACGGCGGCGGCGGCGCGTGCCTTTCTTGAGGCGTTTTCGGGCAATCCGCAGGGACGGTTTGCACCAGAAGCGCTTGTTAAGTTGGGTGTGGCGTTGGGTGCGGTTGGCCAAACGCAAGATGGTTGTATCACTCTAGCAGAGGTCGCTGTGCGGTTTCCGGGTGACCCTAGCGTGCTGGACTCCCAATCCGCGATGCGCGAGCTGGGCTGCCAGTGACGCTGCACGCCCAATTTGCGGCGGCTTTAGTTTCTAAGCATAAAAAACGGGTTGGCGTTGCGGTGTCTGGTGGTAGTGACAGTATGGCGTTGCTGCATCTAGCTGTTCATTGGGCAAGATCACTTGGCATTCAGGTGTTCGCAGCGACCGTAGACCATGGTCTGCGACCTGAGGCGGCGGGTGAAGCGGCCCATGTCGCCAAAGTTGCCGCTGAATTGGGTGTCGCGCATGAGACGCTGAAATGGGACGGCTGGACCGGTGTTGGGAACTTGCAAGCTGCAGCACGAACCGCCCGATATCACCTTTTGTCGAACTGGTCTGCGCGACATGATCTTGATTATATTTTACTCGGCCACACGATGGATGATCAAGCCGAAACAATTCTCATGAGCCTCGCGCGCGGGTCTGGTGTGGATGGTTTGTCTGGCATGGCCGAATCCACGAAGCTTTCATTTTTCAGGCCACTTCTGGGGATGCGGCGGCAGGCATTGCGTGAATTCTTAGCCGAAGGCGGCATAGATTGGATCGATGACCCTTCCAACGATGATGATCAGTTTGACCGCGTGAAGGCCCGTCAAATGATGCCTCATTTGGCGAAGCTTGGCCTGACAATGGACCGATTGGTCGCCACCGCTGCCCATATGGAAAGGGCGCGGATCAGCTTGTCACAAGCCGCCACGGACTATGCCAAGACATATGTTATCAGCGAAGGCCCCGATTTGCTGATGCCGCTTCACGCGCTGCAATTGGATTCTAGCGATACAGAAGGGCGCGTTTTGTCTGCCGCCATTGGATGGATCAGCGGTGCGCCTTATCGGCCACGTTACAAGGCCCTGTGTGATGCGGCGAGCGCGGTTCTGGCAGGGCAAACACGGACCCTGCATGGGGTTAAGCTGGTGCCAGAAGGCGATTATGTGCGGTTGTTTCGCGAATTTTCCGCCTGTGAGGGGCCAGTTTTCGATATAGGTAGTGATCAAGAGGTTGTTTGGGATACGCGCTGGCGGGTTTCTTATGAAAATCCGGTGCTGCCATTGGACGAAACCAGCTTTGATTGGCCTACGAACCTTACAATAAGGGCGTTGGGTGATGCGGTATCTGAGGTGAAAACGTGGCGCCAATCTGGGCTTTTGCGAGCATCACTCATTGCGACACCAGCCATCTTTGATGGTGAAAGGCTAATCTCAGCCCCGATAGCAGGGTTTTCTAACGGTTTTTCTGCGCAATATGTCGCGGATTTTCATAGATCGTTGCACACGCATTGAACATTGCGCGTGAACCTCTATTTTACACTTAACGTTTAGGCCCGACTCTGTCGGAGCCTGTTTTTCCGATTTGTAAGGAGTGTCGCCTTGGGCAACGCACGCAATCTCGTCTTCTGGGTCGTTCTTTTCCTACTGGTAATGGCTTTGTTTAGCCTGTTTTCGGGTGGTCAAGGCGCAAGCATGTCGAATGAGAAAAGCTATTCAGAATTTGTGACGTCTGTCGAAGGAGGCGGGGTGGCACAGGTTACGCTTGATGGTGAACAGATTCGCTATCGCGGCACCAACGGCCAAAGCTATGTGGCTATTCTGCCGCGCGATGCCGAAGTCACTAATCTACTGATCCAGAATAGCGTCCCTGTAGCGGCGAGCGCACAAGAGCAATCTGGTTTGCAGTCGTTTTTGATTGGCTTGCTACCATTTGCGCTACTGATCGGTGTCTGGGTTTTCTTTATGAATCGCATGCAAGGTGGTGGAAAAGGTGGAGCGATGGGCTTTGGCAAATCCAAGGCGAAGCTGCTAACTGAAAAGCACGGTCGGGTTACGTTTGACGACGTCGCGGGTATTGACGAAGCGAAAGAAGAGCTGGAAGAAATTGTTGAATTTTTGCGTAACCCGCAAAAATTCTCGCGGCTTGGTGGGAAAATTCCAAAAGGGGCGTTGCTAGTAGGTCCTCCGGGGACCGGTAAAACGCTGCTAGCCCGTGCGATTGCAGGTGAGGCTGGTGTGCCGTTCTTTACAATTTCCGGGTCGGACTTTGTTGAAATGTTCGTTGGTGTTGGTGCCTCTCGCGTCCGCGATATGTTTGAGCAGGGTAAAAAGAATGCTCCGTGTATCATCTTTATTGATGAGATTGATGCGGTTGGCCGCTCTCGCGGTGTGGGCATGGGCGGCGGTAATGATGAGCGCGAGCAAACTTTGAACCAGTTGCTGGTTGAAATGGACGGCTTTGAGGCGAATGAAGGCGTGATTATTATTGCAGCGACCAACCGTAAAGACGTGCTTGATCCTGCGTTGCTGCGGCCTGGTCGTTTTGACCGTCAGGTCACTGTTGGTAATCCCGACATCAAAGGTCGTGAAAAAATTCTTGGCGTGCACGCCCGTAAAACCCCGTTAGGTCCTGACGTCGATTTGCGAATTATTGCACGTGGTTCACCGGGCTTTTCGGGTGCGGACCTTGCTAACTTAGTGAATGAGGCAGCACTGACCGCAGCCCGCGTGGGTCGCCGTTTTGTGACGATGTTTGACTTTGAACAGGCGAAAGATAAAATCATGATGGGCGCAGAGCGCCGCAGTATGGTTCTGACGCAAGACCAAAGAGAAAAGACTGCTTATCACGAGGCTGGCCACGCGATCGTGGGCATTAGTCTTGAAAAATGTGACCCGGTTTACAAGGCGACGATTATCCCGCGCGGGAGCGCACTTGGTATGGTGATGAGCCTTCCAGAAATGGATAAACTGCAAATGTTCAAGGATGAGGCAGAGCAGCGCATCGCCATGACTATGGCAGGCAAAGCCGCTGAAATCTTTAAGTATGGTGCTGATAGCGTGTCATCTGGACCCGTTGGTGACATCATGCAGGCGTCGCAGTTGGCGCGGTCAATGGTGATGCGTTATGGTATGTCCGACAAGGTCGGTAATATTGACTACCAAGAGGCGGCGAATGGGTATCAAGCCAATGGTGGCGCTGGCGGGTTCTCAATTTCTGCTGCGACCAAAGAATTAATCGAAAGTGAAGTGAAGCGTATTATCGATGAGGGCTATGAGCTTGCCCATAAGATAGTCGTCGAGAAAAAGGTAGAGTTTGAGCGCTTGGCGCAAGGTCTATTGGAATATGAAACGCTGACTGGTGCTGAGATCGAGCGTGTGATCCGAGGCGACCCGCCGCAGATGAACAAAGATGAAGAAGACAAAGAGGATAGCGGTGGTTCATCGAGCGTCACGGCCATTCCAAAGACGAAGCCGAAAAAGCCGAAGTCGAATGACGGTGGCATGGAGCCTGAACCGTCTGTCTAAGAGAATACAAAAACCCTGCCAAATTGGTGGGGTTTTTACTTTTCAGAGGTTGTCATTTGGCGACGTGCCGGGCTTGATAACTCTAAAAGGAGAGCGTTCATGCCTGCACTGACCCCAACATCTTTTTCGGGGAAAATTACGTGGCTGGGACGGGTGCCGGACCGGTCCACTCCGGAGATCACGACATTTCCCTTGGACAGCATGCCGCTCACTTTTGCGGGGGCTGAGGGTGAAGTTCATGCAGGGTTAACGCGACCATCGTGCGCGCGGGTCACGTCACAGTACCCGAGCGGGACACTGATCAAGAACACGCGCCAAATCAGTATCGTCAGTACACAAGAGTTGGCCAAGATCGCAGCGACACTTGGGCTTGATGCTATTGATCCTGCTTGGCTTGGTGCGTCACTTGTTATCGACGGTATCCTAGATTTTTCGCATATACCGCCGTCGTCACGGCTGCAATCGCAGGATGGTGTGACCTTAACAGTTGATATGCAAAACCGACCATGCATTTTTCCTGCGAAAACAATTGAACAGGACAAACCTGGTCACGGGAAAGCATTTAAAAGTGCAGCCAAGGGTCTGCGTGGCATAACCGCATGGGTAGAGCGCGAGGGGGTCTTGCGCCTTGGCGATACGCTGACCTTACATGTTCCCGATCAGCGCGCTTGGATGCCACAACCCGACCTTTTTGAGACATGAGGTTTCCCATCCGAAACGATCCCGCCGAATGTCGACGATTCTGAGGGGCATTATGTCGCAATCACGGTGCGTATTGCGACTGGCCAGCGATAGAAGCGGGGGAATAATACCGGGCAAACGCCTGCGCATAAGGGAAGCACCATGGCCTATAAGACTGACATTCAGATTGCTCGCGAAGCTGTCAAACTACCGATCCAAGACATTGGCGCAAAGCTAGGTATCGGCAGTGAAGATCTGCTGCCATATGGCCATGACAAAGCGAAGGTGAGCCAAAGGTTCATCGATTCGGTGCAGGATCGTCCAAACGGCAAGTTGATTTTGGTCACTGCGATCAACCCGACGCCAGCTGGTGAAGGCAAGACCACAACAACCGTTGGCCTAGGTGATGGACTGAACCTGATCGGCAAAAAAGCTGCTGTTTGCATCCGCGAAGCGTCCCTTGGGCCAAACTTTGGTATGAAAGGCGGTGCTGCCGGGGGCGGCATGGCGCAGATCGTGCCGATGGAAGATATGAACCTGCACTTTACAGGTGATTTTCACGCGATCACATCAGCCCACAACCTGCTGGCTGCGATGATGGATAACCATGTTTACTGGGGCAACGCGCTTGAGATCGACATCCGTCGTGTCGCATGGCGTCGCGTTCTGGACATGAACGACCGGGCCTTGCGTCAGATCAACGTGAACCTTGGTGGGGTCGCAAACGGCTTCCCGCGTGAGGGTGGTTTTGACATCACTGTGGCATCTGAAGTTATGGCGATCCTTTGTCTTGCGAAGAACCTTGAGGATTTGCAAAACCGTTTGGGCGACATGATTGTGGCGTATCGCCGTGATCGATCCCCTGTATTCTGTCGCGATATTAAAGCCGATGGCGCGATGACCGTCCTGCTGAAAGACGCGATGCAGCCGAACCTTGTTCAGACACTGGAAAACAACCCTGCGTTCGTTCACGGTGGCCCGTTTGCGAACATCGCGCACGGCTGTAACTCTGTCACTGCAACAACGACTGCTTTGAAAATTGCGGATTACGTTGTGACTGAGGCTGGCTTTGGTGCTGATCTAGGTGCCGAGAAATTCCTGAACATCAAATGCCGCAAAGCAGGGCTGAAGCCTGATTGTGTTGTTTTGGTGGCCACCGTGCGTGCTATGAAAATGAACGGCGGAATGGCGAAGGCGGATCTTGGTAATGAGAATGTTGACGCTGTCAAATCTGGTTGCGCGAACCTTGGTCGTCACATTGGTAACCTGAAGTCATTTGGCGTACCTGTGGTTGTAGCGATCAATCACTTTGTCACAGACACGGATGCTGAAGTCCAAGCCGTGAAAGACTATGTTGCAACCCAAGGGTCTGAGGCAATCTTGTCCCAACATTGGGAGTTTGGGTCTAAAGGGTCTGAGGCACTTGCGACGAAGGTTGCTGAAATTGCGGAAAGCGGCGTGTCCAATTTTGCACCAATCTATCCAGACGAAATGAGCTTGTTTGAGAAAATTGAAACGATTGCAACGAAAATATATCATGCTGACGCGGTAATTGCGGATCAGAAAATCCGGAGCCAGTTGAAGGAATGGGAAGAGCAGGGATACGGTCATTTGCCGATTTGTATGGCAAAAACCCAGTATTCTTTCACAACTGATCCGACTGTTCGTGGCGCACCTACAGGTCATACTGTGCCTGTGCGTGAAGTGCGTTTGTCGGCTGGTGCTGGATTTGTGGTCGTTATCTGCGGTGAAATCATGACGATGCCGGGTCTGCCGCGTGTACCGTCCGCTGAGAATATTCACTTGAATGCTGATGGCCAAATCGAAGGCTTGTTCTAGGTAAAATGGTGGGGCGACGCGCGACTGCGTCGACGCCCCACCCACCATCCCGATCCCCCAATTTATGAGGTTTTTATGCTGGACACGGAGCCCCGTGCTGCTGTCATTGATGGTAAAGTGATCGCCACGAAGATGCGTGCTGAGATTGCTATCGACGCCGCTGCATTGGCGGACAAAGGGTGGCAACCGCATCTTGTGTCTATCTCTGTTGGGGATACCGCTGCGGCTGAATTATACGTGCGAAATCAGCAACGATCGGCTGAAAGTGCCGGCGTAACCTTTGAGGCCCGCAATTATCCGGCCAACATTTCGATGGAGCAGTTGGTGGGTGTCCTGCAAGGATTGAACGGTGATCCACGCGTGAATGGCATTATCATTCAGCGTCCGTTGCCGGATCATATCCCAGTGAAAGCGCTGCAAAAAGCTGTCCATCCTCTTAAGGATGTTGAAGGCATGCACCCGGCTTCTATCGGGAATATTGTGTATAATGATTTGGCTCTTGGCCCGTGCACGGCTGTTGCGGCTGTTGAGATTTTAAAGACGTTGCCTTTAACGATTGAAGGGCTGAACGTCACTGTCATTGGCCATTCTGAAATTGTTGGCAAACCAATTGCATTTTTGATGATGGGTCTTGGGGCCACTGTCACTGTAACCCATCATATGACCCGATCTGTTGCGATGCATTCGCGCGCTGCTGATGCCGTTTTTGTGGCCGTCGGAAAGCCGGGTCTTGTGACGGGAGATATGCTGAAACCGGGTGCTGCATTGATTGATATTGGGATCAACCGCGTTGATGGCAAGACTGTCGGCGATGCCGATTTTGCTAGTTGCGCCGATGTGGCGGGCTGGATCACCCCTGTTCCGGGTGGCGTTGGCCCTGTCACCGTTGCTATTTTGATGAAAAACGCCGTGCTTGCGACTGCGATGCAGATGGCGCACTACCAAACCAGCTTTACACAGACTGAGGTATGACATGACTGCGACAGTAATCGACGGAAAAGCCTTTGCGGCTAAGGTGCGCGGCCAAGTGGGCGAACACGTCGCGCGTTTGAAAGCGGATCACGGGATCACACCGGGTCTTGCCGTTGTGCTGGTTGGCGAAGACCCTGCGTCGCAGGTGTATGTTCGCTCCAAAGGCAAAATGACTCTCGAAGTTGGCATGAATTCATTTGAGCATAAGCTTGAAATTGATACGTCAGAAGATGTGTTGCTAAAGATTATTGACGATCTGAACAACGATCCGACTGTTCACGGTATCTTGGTACAATTACCGCTGCCGGATCATCTAGACAGCGATCTGGTTATTAATTCGATAGACCCTGCTAAGGATGTTGACGGTTTTCACGTTTCAAATGTTGGTCTTTTGGGCACGGGTCAAAAATCTATGGTGCCTTGTACGCCGTTGGGTTGCTTGATGATGCTGCGCGATCATCACGGCTCAATCTCTGGAATGAATGCAGTTGTTATTGGCCGGTCCAATATTGTCGGTAAACCGATGGCGCAATTGCTGTTGAATGATAGTTGCACTGTCACAATTGCACATAGTCGCACGAAGGATTTGGCTGGCACTGTGAAACAGGCCGACATCGTAATTGCCGCTGTGGGCCGTCCAGAAATGGTGCCCGGTGACTGGATCAAAGACGGTGCTACGGTCATTGACGTGGGCATTAACCGAATTGATGCAGGGTTAAAAGAGGACGGCTCTCCTAAAACACGCCTTGTTGGGGACGTGGATTATGCAAGTTGTGCGGCTGTGGCTGGTGCGATTACGCCTGTGCCGGGTGGCGTTGGCCCAATGACCATTGCCTGTTTGTTGGCAAACACGGTTACGGCCTGCTGTCGGGCAAATGGATTGGC
>JAPKCP010000101.1 GCA_028822885.1 Yoonia sp.
TAGCAGTTGGTGGATTTGTTACTGGTGGTGAAATTTTCGGTATTGGTGCTGGTGGGCCAACGGATACATTGGATTTGGAAAACATAGATGCGCTCAATTTTGACGAGCCTGATTATATAATGGTGTTTTCTGGGAGCAAAAACTGAGAGTGCTGCGCGCATCAACTGAGTTTAAATAGCGTTATCAAAAAGGGGCTGCGACTTGTTGCCACTGTCTCAATTTCGTGAACGGTCGAGCGCAAACACAGGTTGACCTGACTGTCTTGCCTGACTATCGAAATCACTGTGGCGATTTGTTACCGGATTGCGGGCCACGTAAAATAAACCGCTAAAAAGGGAGCGGGTTATAACCCCGATACCTTGACCGGTGTCGGGGTTTTGCTTTTGAAAGCGCCTCCAGAACCGAAAGAAATGACAGATGCCAGACACATCAAAATGGTCCCGCCGCACAAAGGCCGTCCACGCAGGAACCCGCCGCAGCCAATACGGTGAGGTATCAGAGGCGATTTTCCTGACCCAAGGGTTTGTTTACAACACAGCCGAAGACGCGGAAAAGCGGTTCATCAAAATCGAGGGGGATGAGTTCGTCTACGCCCGCTACGGCAACCCGACGCTCGCGATGTTTGAGGACCGGATGGCGGCTTTGGAAGGCGCTGAGGCGGGCTTTGCCACTGCGTCTGGGATGGCTGCTGTGAACGGCGCGTTGATGGCTTTGGTCAAGGCTGGCGATCATATCGTGTCCTCGCGGGCCTTGTTTGGGTCATGCCTTTATATTCTTGAGGACATCCTTGTCCGCTTTGGTGTTGAGGTCACGCTGGTTGATGGCCGTGATCTGGATGCGTGGCAGGCGGCGATCCGGCCTGATACGCGGATGGTCTTTCTCGAAAGTATCTCAAACCCCGTGCTTGAGGTGATCGACGTAAAGGCCGTCGCAGATATGGCCCATGCCGTTGGTGCGTTGGTCGTTGTTGATAACGTCTTTGCGACGCCGACCTATTCCTATGCAATTCCGTCTGGTGCTGATCTGGTGGTTTATTCCACCACCAAACACGTGGACGGGCAGGGGCGGTGTCTGGGTGGCATAATCCTTGGTCCGCGCGACCTAATCCGGGGTCCGATTGAGGCTTATCTCAAGCACACTGGTGGTGCGATGTCGCCGTTTAATGCTTGGGTCATGCTCAAGTCGCTTGATACCATGGACCTGCGGGTTGATGCCCAATGTGACACTGCAGAAATGCTGGCAAATGGGCTGGTTGATCATCCGAAGTTGAACAAAGTGATCTATCCGGGCCATCCATCGCACCCGCAATACGCGCTTGCCCAAAGGATCAGTGAACGGGGCGGCACGGTATTGGCGATAGATGTCAAAGGTGGCAAGGACGCGGCGTTCCGTTTTCTGAATGCCTTAGAAATCTTCATAATATCTAACAACTTTGCCGATAGTAAGTCTATCGTCACCCATCCTGCGACAACGACCCATCAACGCTTAAAGCCAGAACACCGTGCCGAGCTTGGTATCAGCGACGGTGTTGTGCGGGTATCGTGTGGATTGGAGGACGGGACTGATTTGCTTGCGGACATTCTAACAGCATTAGACGCGGCTTAGCGTAAAGTTGAGCCACGCCATGCGGCGTGTTCTAGCCTCAATCCGTCGAAAAAGATGGGTGCGTTTGGATCAAACATGGTTATGCTGGTCCAACCTGACCATGTGAAAGTCGAGTTCCCATGTCTGATCCAAGCGATGCGATGACGCGTATTTTAGAAGGCATCAGTGGAAACCTGCCACAAACGTCCCATATAAAACCGGGCACAGGGCAGCAGGGGAATCTTGCCATGACAATCCATACGCCAGACCTGAATAGACAACCGACCCGCGCAGACGCAGAAGCCGCTTTGGCGTTACTGCGGCGTTGGGCCGTGGATGTAACCGCCGAAGAGGTGGCGACGCTTGACCCGCTTGTGTCCCGTTTGATCCCCGGTCAAGAGGTATCAAACTACCCGGCGTTGGCGCGTGCATACCCCGACGCCTTTGAGGTGGACGACGCCTACAAAGCGAGTATGCCAGATTTGCAGAACGGTCCGTCTTCGTTGATCCGAGGGACCATGCAGCAGATTCAGCACGTTGGAATCTCAAATTTCCGCCTGCCAATCCGGTTTCATACCCGTGACAATGGCGATCTGACGCTTGAAACATCGGTGACGGGGACGGTGTCGCTTGATGCTGAAAAGAAGGGCATCAACATGTCCCGGATCATGCGCACATTCTACAAACACGCCGAAGAGACGTTCAGTTTTGATGTGATTGAGCGGGCGTTGGACGCGTATAAGACCGACCTCGAAAGCTTTGACGCGCGGATTCAGATGCGGTTGTCCTTTCCAATGAAGGTTGAAAGCCTGCGGTCGGGACTGTTTGGCTATCAGTATTACGATATTGCGCTCGAGTTGGTCGAACAGGACGGCGTACGCAAAAAGATCGTCCATTTTGACTATGTTTATTCATCCACTTGCCCGTGTTCGCTGGAGTTATCTGAGCACGCACGCCAATTCCGGGGGCAGTTGGCCACACCACATTCCCAGCGATCCGTGGCGCGGATATCAGTCCAATTGGACGACGGCCAAAGCATCTTGTGGTTTGAAGACCTGATCGACATGGCCCGCGCTGCCGTGCCAACCGAGACCCAAGTCATGGTGAAGCGCGAAGATGAACAAGCCTTTGCTGAACTCAATGCGGCCAACCCAATCTTCGTGGAGGACGCGGCCCGCCTGTTCTGCGAACAACTGCTCAAAGACCCGCGCATCGGCGATTTCCGCGTTGTCGCGAGCCATCAGGAAAGCCTGCACAGCCACGATGCAGTGTCCGTGTTGACCGAAGGTGAAACATTCGCTTCTGAGAGCATAGACCCCAAGATGTTTGCGACGCTGTTTCATGTTGGTTGATTTCAGACAGGGCTAATCTGCAACGACGCTTGACACCCCACACGCCACAGGCCAACGCTGCGACATGATCGATTTACGCCCCGTTGGATATGTCATTGGCCTGCTTGTGGCGTCCCTTGGGATGACGATGCTTGCGCCGTTGGCCTTTGATATCTGGGACCAAAACGGCGAATGGCCAGTATTCCTGGAAAGCGCGATCATCACCATTCTTGTTGGTGCCCTGACGTCTATAGCTTGTTCAAACGCGGTCACGAACCGGTTGTCATTGCGCCAGACCTTCCTGCTCACGTCGCTCGTTTGGCTGACATTGCCGGTCTTTGGGGCGATCCCATTCGTGCTTGGCGCAACAGAAGCCAATTTCACCGACGCGTTCTTTGAGGCGATGTCAGGCCTGACCACCACAGGATCAACGGTCATCACGGGACTTGATGGTTTGCCGCGCGGATTGCAGCTGTGGCGCGGGATACTGCAGTGGCTTGGCGGCATCGGTATCATTGTTGTGGCTATGGTTTTCCTGCCCGAATTGCGGGTTGGGGGCATGCAGATATTTCGGTCTGAAGGCTTTGATACTATGGGAAAAATACTGCCGCGTGCAGGTGAAATCGCAAGCTCTATTTCGACTATTTATATCGGCCTGACTATCGCCTGCGCTTTTGCTTACGCGGCTGCGGGTATGGGCCGTTTTGATGCCGTTGTGCATGCGATGACCACGGTTTCGACTGGCGGTATGGCAAACACCGACACCTCATTCGCGCGATTTGGCGCATCGACGCATTATATTGCGGTCGTCTTTATGTTGTTGGCGGCCATTCCGTTCGTGCGTTTTGTGCAATTGATGGCGGGGTCCGCAAAGCCAATTTGGCATGATCCGCAAATTCGTGGGTTCCTTGGCGTGATCGTAATCTGCGTTTTGCTGATCACATCGTGGGTTTGGGGTCGGCAAGGTGAGATGACAGAAAGCGCGTTTCGCGAGGCTTTATTTAACGTCACCTCAATCATTTCAGGGACAGGCTACGCGAGTGCCGACTATATGGCATGGGGCACATTCCCAGTTGTGATGTTCTTTTTCATCGGGTTGGTTGGCGGCTGTGCGGGATCAACGTCGTGCTCGGTTAAAGTGTTCCGTTACCAATTATTATTCGCGTCGATCAAAAGTCAAATTCGACAAATCCACTCTCCCCATGGTGTTTTCACGCCGCGCTATGATGGCAAAACCGTGTCTGAGGACGTGTTGAATTCTGTCATGGCGTTTTTTGTGGCGTTCTTTTTGCTGCTGGGTCTGGTCGCTGTCCTGTTGGGCATGACTGGCCTTGATTTCATCACGTCTGTGTCGGGTGCTGCGGCTGCCATCGCTAATATTGGTCCCGGTTTAGGCACCGAGATTGGACCGACAGGCAATTATGCAGGTCTGAACGATGCTGCGAAGTGGATTCTTGCGGCTGCGATGTTTATTGGCCGCCTCGAAATCATGGTGGTTCTTGCTATTCTAAGTGTAAAATTCTGGAGGTCCTGAGATGAGCCAACGTCCCCTTGGTGCGCAAATTTCACATATGCTTAAATCCCGTGGGGTTGAGACGATTTTCGGCATTCCCGGCGTGCATAATCAAGAGATGTATCGTGGGATCGAAGAGGCAGGCCTGACCCACGTTCTAGCACGCCATGAACAGGGTGCAGGCTTTATGGCCGATGGCTATGCGCGTGCGACTGGCAAGCCGGGGGTCGCTTATGTGATCACGGGGCCGGGGCTGTGCAATATCATGACGCCGATGGGGCAGGCGTATTCAGATTCCGTGCCGATGCTAGTGATTTCAAGCTGTCTGAACCGCGCTGATTTGGGCATGGGGCGTGGGCGTCTGCATGAGATGAAAGATCAAGAGATCGCAGCGGGTACTGTTTGCGATTGGTCGCTTACTGCGATGGATGCTGCCTCAGCGTATCAATTGATTGATCGGGCTTTAGCGGAATTTGCGACAGGGCGTAAACGGCCCAAGCACATTCAAGTCCCCATTGAGGTCCTTGAGGCGATGGCGCCGCCCGCCCCTCCACCTGCTCCGATGATAAATGCGCCTAACGTGTCAGATGATGTTGCGCAGATTGTGTTTGATGCGGTGAACACCGCCAAACGGCCTTTGTTTGTGTTTGGCGGCGGGGCTGTCGATGCCGCTTTGGTTTGGCAGGATGTGGTTTCAGCAGCAGGGGCTGCCAGTTTTGTCACCTACGCCGCGATGGGCATGTTCCCCGAGGGTGGCTTGCATTTTGGTAGCACTCTTGCCCGTCCGGGGTCCGCTGATGTGATCGCCAGTGCTGATCTTGTGATCGCAGTTGGGACTGAATTGTCTGAAACTGATCTTTGGCGTGATCATTTGGGCCATACAGGCCAGTTCATCCGGATCGACATTGATCCCGCAGAGTTGAACGACACACCTGCCAATTATCGCATTCAGGCGGATGCCGCACAAATGTCAAAAGAGCTTTGGAAGCGCCGTAATGACTGGTCTAGGCAGACAGATTGGACCGATGCTGAGGTCGCAAAAATGCGTACAAAATGGCGGGCAGAAGTTGCAAGTGAACGGCCCGGCATTCTGCCAGTCGCTGATGCATTGCGTGACGTTTTGCCCAAGGACACAGCAATCTATTCGGACATGACCCAATTCGCCTATGCCGCTGTAGAGATTTGGCCGATGGATGCGCCAAATCTGTGGCACCACCCTTGCGGGTTTGGCACGCTTGGCTATGCGTTGCCCGCTGCAATTGGGGGTGCGATTGCGCGCAAAGGTCAGCCAACCATCGCCATCGCGGGTGATTATGGTTTCCAATATACGTTGCAAGAACTGATGGTTGCGGTTGAATTGAACCTGTGCATCCCAATTATTCTTTGGGACAATGGCAAGTTGGGCGAAATTGAGGACAGCATGGTCGCTGCCCAAATTGCGCCAAATGCAGTCATTCAACGCAACCCTGATTTTGTGAAATTTGCACAGGCATATGGGGCTGCGGCTGCGGCGCCAACGACGTTGAAAGAGATGCAAGAGGCGGTGCGCGTGGCCCTCCAAACACAAGGGCCGACGCTGATTTACGTTAATTCGAAGATCGCGGTCTGATTACCAGCAAGACACCAGAACGGTCACGTCAGCGGCCGTCTGGTTCAAAGCGTCCGGTGTGAGGAACGCAACGTTCTCCGTTGTTTCAAGCCGCACGTCTGCCAAAAGCAAGGATGCAACAATCCGCGATGCATCTACAGAAAAACTGACTTCTGGCGGCAGTTGCTGGCCATTCCTGCTCGCCCTAGGCAACAACATACCAAGGACAGCGCCACCGTTGTCTAAAACTGGACCGCCCGCATCACCGGGCTGGGCGGTCAGGGATAGGCGCTTAAGCTCGTCCTCACCGTTGAGCCCACGGATATCGGCTAAACGCCCAAACGTCAGGGACGGCGTGGTCAGTACGCCACCGTATGGATAGCCAGCGACTGAAACCTGAGCCTGCAAGCGGGGAACACCGGTTTGAAACTGCGCCACATCCGCAGGGGCAAGTGGCGTATTGGGCCGGATCACGGCAATGCCGAGTGGGGCGTCTACGTGGATCACCTGCGCGTCGTGAACTTCATCAATTGTAATGCGGCTGCATTCACCCACGGCCTCGACCGTTGTCAAAACGTCGCCCTTTACATCCACAAAGAACCCGGAGCGAGACAACTTCGCTTTGCGCACAGCAAGTCCGGACACCAGATCAATCGCTTGACTGTCATCCGGCGCGGCAATCGCAGGGTCAAGGACGCCATCAATTGCTTGGAAACTTGCCTTCATCGCATCAAGAACGCGTATACGGCGGGCGTCGTCACCTGCTGGCCAAATCACAGAGAACCCTTTGATCTGACCATTGCGCAGCGTGGCTGTCGTGTAAGAATGAATACCGTCACCCACGCCTTCGATCTCAAATGACTGGTCGCGACGGCGACGCGGGCCCTCAGTGGGGATAATCGCGAGTGTTTGCAAAATTTCATAGAGGCCAAAAAGCCGGTCCTGATCGCCGGACTGAGAAATGAGCAGAACACGCGCTTGTAGATCACCCGTCGGCTCAAACTGCGCAAATGGTGGCTCATATTTGTCAAAGGCCACGGCGCCTGTGGGAATCAACATTTCAATGCCTGTGGCGTCATCGCGGATAAGCTGCAGGTCCATGCCCGCAAGTATCGCATTGTAGCTGGTGATAAGAACATCGCGCTGTTTGGTGGTCAAAACGCCTGTCAGTTCAAAATTATTGGCAGCCTGCCATTCGCGCATGGATCGCCGTGTACCGCGACCAAACGCCCCATCAATCGCAGAATCGTAGAAACCCGCCCATTTTAATGCCGTTTGAAGCAGCTCTTTTTCTTCTCGAGACAGGGCCGCCTCAGAAACGCGAGCCTCACGGGTTGTTTCATCAGGAGCCAAAACCGGGACCACAACCTGTTCGACAACGGGGGCTTGCGCGACTGCGGTTTCAGGTGTGGTGTTTAACGGTAGCTGTGTTCTGGGCAAAGGCTGTGCCGTTGTTGGCGCACCTACACCAACGGGCCAAAACTGCTGTCGGAAATTGCGGCCATCTGCGACAAAACTATCGTTTGGAATCTGGCCGCTTCGCCGTAAGCTAAGGGCGAGTATGTCCGCATCTTCACGCGAATATGGCCCAAGAACAAGACCATACCAGCCTGAGCCAATATAATACCCGGCAACATTGTCCAGTCGGGCATCAAAGGCACGGGCGCGATTTTGCGCGCCTGTTAAAGTTTGCTGGGCTTCGACCTGAACCCAATAGGGGCGTTCCTGTGCGCTTGCCGCGAAGGGTGTTGCCGCGAAAACGAAGATGGCTAAAAGTATTCTGATCATTTGCGATCCATAGACCCTAAATATATAAATTAATCTTAATTTTGCGCAGAAATTACCAGCTACAGATGCTTGCGCGATGTGATTCTTACCTCAATACGGGAGAATCTTGTCGTTAAATACCCCTGCGGGCCTAATTGACCCTCACCGCTGCGCCGCCTATGGAATACCCAAAGTGAAAAGAGGGCGAAATGGCCGACAAACCACGTAGTTTCCAAGAGATCATCCTGCGGCTCCAGTCTTACTGGGCGGCCAAGGGCTGTGCGATGATGCAGCCTTACGATATGGAAGTCGGGGCCGGGACGTTTCACCCTGCGACGACTTTACGGTCGTTGGGGTCAAAGCCTTGGGCTGCGGCCTACGTGCAGCCATCGCGCCGCCCGACTGATGGGCGTTACGGTGAAAACCCGAACCGGCTGCAGCACTACTATCAATACCAAGTTGTGATCAAGCCGAGCCCACCGGATTTGCAGGATCTCTATTTGGGGTCTCTCAAGGCCATTGGCGTTGATGCTGCCATGCATGACATTCGTTTTGTGGAAGACGACTGGGAAAGCCCAACGCTTGGCGCGTGGGGCCTTGGCTGGGAAGTCTGGTGCGACGGCATGGAAGTGTCACAGTTTACCTATTTTCAACAGGTTGCAGGGTATGACTGCAAACCTGTATCAGGCGAATTGACCTACGGGTTGGAACGCCTCGCGATGTATATTCTGGATGTCGATCACGTCATGGACATGCCTTATAATGATCCCGATGCGCCCATCCCGCTAACCTACGGTGATGTTTTCAAGCAGACCGAAGAAGAATACGCGCGATGGAATTTCGATGTGGCGGACACCGACACGCTGCTGCAACATTTCAAAGACGCAGAGGCCGAATGTGCCCGTATTTTGGCCGTCGCACATGACGATCCGAAAACGGGCAAGCGCATCATCATGGCCCACCCAGCCTATGATCAAGCGATCAAAGCCAGCCATGTTTTTAACCTGTTAGATGCGCGCGGTGTGATTTCGGTCACTGAACGCCAAGCCTATATTGGGCGGGTGCGTACGCTAACCAAAGGCTGCGCGGATGCATTTATGCAAACCGCCGCCGCCGGATTTGAGCCAGCAGCATGAATATCGGTCGTATTGTCATAGGAGCCATCATCGTGTCAGCCATCGCCGCCGGGATCGCGCTTTATTACTTACAGGTCTATGCCTACTATGAAGAGGCGAACCTTCAGGTTGAAGATGTGCAACTCACCTCGATCCATACTGGCGAACCAGAGCCAATAATGTTCGAAAACTTCAAGGGCATCGACAGTGACAGCAGCCCTTTGCGGTTCCGTGCTTGCTTTGACACGACGCTCAGCTTTGGGTTCTTGACCGAAACCTACGAGATTTATGACGCTGCTGAGCCGCTGAATGCGCCGGGATGGTTCGACTGCTTCCAATCCGGTGAAATCGGCGAAGACCTTGCATCTGGCGTGGCTATCGCCTTTTTGGGTAACGAGAATATCCAGTACGGCATCGACCGCGTGATTGCCGTTTACCCGGACGGACGCGCCTTTGCTTGGCACCAGATAAATGCCTGTGGCGAGGTCGTTTTTGACGGCAATCCGGCCCCCGAAAACTGTCCCCCAGCACCGGAAAGACTGCAATAATGGCCGATCTTCTGATTGAACTCTTCTCTGAAGAGATTCCAGCACGGATGCAGGCGAAAGCCGCGTCTGACCTGCAAAAACTGGTGACTGATGGATTGGTTGAGGCGGGTTTGACCTATGCTGGGGCCGCTGCGTTTTCGACGCCGCGCCGATTGGCGTTGTCTTTGGATGGGTTAACGCCGGAAAGCAAAGCCGTGCGCGAAGAACGCAAAGGGCCAAGCACATCTGCGCCTGATAAAGCGCTTGAGGGGTTCCTGCGGTCGACTGGTTTGACCAAAGATCAACTTGAAGTGCGCGACGTCAAAAAGGGCCAAGTCTACTTTGCCGTGGTTGAAAAGCCGGGCAGGATGGCGGCTGAGATCATCGCTGAGGTGCTCGAGAAAACGATCCGCAGTTTCCCTTGGCCAAAGTCGATGCGCTGGGGCGAAGGCACGTTGAAATGGGTTCGCCCGTTACATTCAATCATCTGCGTTCTGAGCGATGAGGCTGGGGCCGACATTGTGCCGATGGACATTGATGGCATCATATCTGGCAACCAAACGCGCGGTCATCGTTTCATGGCGCCAGACGTATTTTCTGTCACGACTCTAGAGGACTACGAGGCAAAGCTAAAGCGCGCCAAGGTGATCCTGCGTGCCGATGAACGGTCTGAAATGATCTGGCACGACGCCACCAATCAGGCCTTCGCGCAGGGCCTTGAGATTGTCGATGATCGTGGGTTGTTGTCTGAGGTCGCGAACCTTGTTGAATGGCCGGTTGTTCTGATGGGGACCATCGCGGACGACTTCCTTGGGATGCCGCCAGAGGTGCTGCAAACCTCGATGAAGGACCACCAGAAATTCTTTTCCGTGCGCAATCCAAAGACCAACCGGATTGAACGCTTCGTGACCGTCGCGAACATCGACACGGCGGATAACGGCGCGACGATCCTTGCTGGCAACCAAAAGGTGCTGTTTGCAAGGCTTTCCGATGCGAAATTCTTCTGGGAAAACGATTTGCGCGTCGCCAAGGCGGGCATGGCGGAATGGACCGAAGGGCTGAAAGCCGTGACGTTCCACAACAA
>JAPKCP010000394.1 GCA_028822885.1 Yoonia sp.
CTCATAGCCTCAAGCTATCACGCTGGATTCATGTGGTGAATAATTCTCGTGCGATTTGTGCAACAAAGCCCTTTCGAACGTCAGGCGGCCTAAACGAGCGCTCGAAACGGTAACAGGGCAGGGCGGCAGGCATCTTGTTGGGAATTGGGAGCGATCGATAGCGTGTGTGACGGCGATTTTTCAGTTTATAACTCCGAATAAATCGCTGGCGGTTTGATAGTGCCAGAGCCTTCGCGAAAGGCAGCAGGGGCTTTGGTGCTAATGTCAGGCCCTGCTCTTAAGTACGACGCCTGCGCCGACGACCGCCATCTTCGCCGCCACCTGTGTTGTGAGTGGCAGACGGCAGCGTCACAATCGAGTTGAGTATAGGAAATGGTTCAACTGCGTTCGGGATCGCTGACGCATTGACAAAGTGCTCTTGAAAGCGCGGTTCAAGCGCGGTTTCAATTTTGTGGATGTTGTGGACTGTTTGTTCGATCTCGGCACGGCTATCGCGGTTAAGAAGGGCTATTCTTGCGCCAGTCCCGGCTGCATTGCCAGCGGAGGTGACTTTGTCCAGTGGCGCGTCTGGGATCATCCCAAGCACCATCGCATGCTTTGGGCTGATATGTGCCCCAAAGGCCCCGGCAAGCACGATCCTATCGACGGTATCGACTTCAAATTTATCCATCAGCAAACGGGCCCCTGAATAAAGTGCCGCTTTGGCCATCTGGATTTCGCGAATGTCGCGGTTTGTCACCGTGATTTTTGGGCCGTCATTGGCCGTTCCATCATAAACGAGGAAGGATTGTGTGCGTCCATCTGGAAAGCAATTGGGTGACCCTGTTTGTTCGGCTGTGCCGATCAGACCCGGCGCGTCCACGATGCCCGCCATCCGCATTTCAGCCACCATTTCGATAATACCGGAGCCGCAGATGCCGGTGACGCCGGTTCGCGCGGTTTCAGATGCAAATTTCGGATCGTCGGACCACAGATCGCTGCCAATTACTTTGAAACGGGGGAGCTTGGTGACTGGGTCGATTTCGACCCGTTCAATTGCACCGGGGGCTGCCCGTTGACCGCTTGAAATCTGCGCGCCTTCAAAGGCTGGTCCTGTGGGGGATGAGCACGCCAGAACTTTGTCTTTGTTGCCCAGTAAGATTTCGGCATTGGTGCCCACGTCAACAATTAGAACAAGGTCTTCGGATTTGTCTGGTGCTTCTGACAACGCCACTGCTGCCGCGTCCGCGCCAACGTGTCCTGCAATGCAGGGCAGGATATAGATACGGGCAGCGGGGTGGATGTTCAGGTTCAGTTCAATCGCGCGCAAGGACAGCGATTCTGATGTTGCCAAAGCAAAAGGTGCTTGGCCCAGCTCAAACGGGTCGATACCCAAAAAGAGGTGGTGCATGACCGGGTTGCACACGAACACTGCGTCCATGATTTGGTTGCGATCGATCTGTGCCTCTGCAGCGATTTGGGTGAATAGGGCGTTCATGCCTTCCTGCACGGCTGTGGTCATTTCATCCGCACCTGACGGGTTCATCATGGAATAGCTCACCCGGCTCATCAGATCTTCGCCAAAGCGGATTTGTGGGTTCATGATCCCCGAAGATGCGATAACTTCACCGGTATGTAGATCGCATAAGTGGGCAGCAATAGTGGTAGAACCAAGGTCAACGGCAAGGCCATAGATTGCCCCGTCAAAGTACCCCGGCCAGACCTGCATGATGCGTGGTGCGAAGGTTTTGTCGCCTAAGTGAACAGCACAAGTGACTTTCCATTCGCCTTTTCGCAGTGCGGGTTGCAGGGACTTGAGGACTGTCAGGTCAGCCTCAAGGTGGGGAAGGTCCCAATCATTTCGCAACGATGTGATCAAGCGTTCAAGGTCGCCTGATGGTTCGTGCATGTCTGGTTGCTGAACCTCAACGTAATAAAGCCGGGTCGATGGGTTGAGCGTAATATCGCGTGCTTCTGCCCGTTTACGCACCACTTGTTTGTGGACTTGCGATGTTTCAGGCACGTCGATAACCACGTCGTTCTGCACTGTCGCTTGGCAGCCAAGACGGCGGCCCTTGGTCAGCCCACGGATGTCGTCATAGCGTTGCTCGACGCTGTTCCATGCGGACAGCGCGTCTTCATGGACGGTGACGCCGTGTTTGGAGAATGTGCCGTAGGATGGTGTGACTTGGCATTTCGAGCAGATACCGCGACCCCCGCAAACAGAATCCAGATCGACCCCAAGCTGTCGCGCCGCGGTAAGGATTGGGGTTCCGACAGGGAAATTTCCGCGTTTGCCAGATGGGGTGAAGATGACGAGGTGATCTTTGGTCATGGGCCTGCCTGCTGTTGTTAGCCGTAGGCTAGCCTGCGGGCGGTTCCG
>JAPKCP010000102.1 GCA_028822885.1 Yoonia sp.
CAAAATCCGTTTGGTCAGCAGCAACCGCCCGCTGGTCAGAACACGTTTGGTCAACAACCGCCTGCTGGTGGTAATACATGGCTTGGCGGATCGATCGCGCAACAACCGATCGCACCCAGCCCTTATCCGCAGTCTGGCATTGGCCAACCTGCCGCAGATCAAGGGGGGCAGGGGTTCTTTCCGGGTCAACAGCCTGCAGCCCCACCGCCGCAACGATCGCATGCTGGTCCGCAGATTGGTCTGCAAGAGGCGCTGAAAGCAACTGGTCTTGGTGCAGGGGGTCCGTCTAATCCGTTGCTTGCTGCCGCCGCAAACTTGCTGATCCTGTTTGGGCGTTTACGCACTGGCATGGTGGAGATGCAGGCTGAGCCGTTGATGCAACACGTCGTCGCAGAGATCGGGGTGTTTGAGCAAAACGCCGTCAATGCGGGCGCAGATGCGATGGAAGCCCAGATCGGGAAATACGCTCTTTGTGGCACCGCTGATGACATCGTTCAGAACCTGCCCGGTGCAGATCGTGGCCGATGGATTGAATATTCGATGGTCGCGCAATTCTTCCAAAAACGCGATTCAGGTGTTGGATTTTTCCAAGAGGCTGAAAAGGCAATGCAGGCCCCCGGCCAGCGGTATCAGCTGCTCGAGCTGATGTTGGTCTGCTTATCGCTTGGCTTTGAGGGTCAATACCGGACTGCCCCGAATGGTGCGATGGAACTGTCGCGCATCCGTGCTTCTATCTATGAAACGCTGCGCCGTGTTGTGCCGCGCCCTGACGAAGATATCTCAGTCAATTGGACTGCCGTTCCGCTGTCTGGCACCAAACGCTATGGGTCAATTCCGATGTGGATTATTGGTGCTGTGGCGGCTGTGGTTATTGTTGGTAGTTACGCAGGTCTATCGACGTTTATTAACAACCAAGGCAATGATGTTGCCCGCACGCTGAACCTGATGCACCCCAATGTAGCCCAGATTAGATTGATCCGGTCGGTCGCTGTTGCTGAAGAGGTGGAATACGTCGAATATGTGCCGGTTGTGGATACCAGTCAGCTTGAGCGGATCACGGAAAGCTTGGCGGTTGAGATCGCGGATGGCTCTGTTGAGATCGGCGAAAAGGGGCAGTATATTTTTGTGCGTGTTGGCAACGCGCTGTTGTTTGAATCAGGTCAGGCTGAGGTCAAAGAAGCCTTTGGTCCAGTCGCTGAAAAGATTGCTGCAACCTTGAATACTGAAACGGGTCCCATCGTTGTTCAAGGATATACTGACGGCATTCCGGCCTCTGGTCGGGGTCGTTATAAGACCAACTTGGAACTGTCGGTCGCCCGTGCTGAGGGTGTGCAAACTGTGTTGAACAGTCTGATCACTGACCCAAGCCGCATGTCCATTGATGGCCGCGGCGAAGCGGACCCAATAGCGACAAACGACACCAGAGAGGGCCAAGCCCTGAACCGGCGGGTCGAGATTTTAGTCGCCCGAAATGGCACATTTGAACTAGCGCCCGAAGAGGCGTCAGACGAACAAACGCCCACAGAGGCGTCCGAAGAGGTTGAGGCACAATGATGAAAGCAATTTTCAAGTGGCGTCCTTGGATGCGGATTCCATTTATTGTTTTGGGGTTGTTGTGCCTGTTTATCGCGATTTGGTTCGGTTTTCCGATGATCCCGCTGGCGATCTTCCAGACAATCTGGTTGCGAGCCACGGTGCTTGGCATTCTGTTTTCGATTATTGGCATTGTTCAGTTCTTTAAGTGGCGCAAGCGTCGCAAGCTTGCCGCTGTCATGGAAGCCGAGTTGATCGCGCCTGAACCTGAGGGTGACGGTAAGGTCCTGTCTGAAAAGATGACGGGTGCGCTTGCCAAGCTGAAGAAATCAGGTGGTGCGACCTATCTTTATGATCTGCCATGGTACGTGATTATTGGCCCTCCGGGTGCCGGTAAAACGACTGCGCTGCGCAACTCTGGGATCGAATTTCCTGTGTCTGGCGACGCGGGTGACGACGGCGGCATGGAAGGCTTTGGCGGTACGCGCTATTGTGATTGGTGGTTTGCCGAAGACGCGATCATGATCGATACTGCGGGTCGTTATACAACCCAAGACAGTAACTCTTCCGAGGATGCAGCAAGCTGGACGTCCTTCCTTGAATTGCTCAAGAAATCCCGTCCAAACCAACCGATCAACGGTGTCATGTTGGCGTTTTCTGCCGAAGACATGATGACGATGAACGATCAGGAATTGTCAGATCACGCAGAAATCGTTCGCGCCCGTTTGGGTGAATTGCATGAACATCTGCGCATTGATTTCCCGGTTTATGTGCTGTTCACGAAATCTGATCTTATTAGCGGTTTCCGCGAATACTTCAGTAGCTTTAACATCAATCGGCGCAAAAACGTCTGGGGCGTGACCTTCCAAACGAAGGACCGCAAAGAACCGACGTATGAGCAGGTGAAGCCTGAGTTTGACAAGTTGGTTAGCCGTTTGTCAGATGAATTAATTGACCGCCTATCCGAAGAACCTGACGGAATTTCGCGCGTTGCGATCTTTGGTTTGCCGGGTCAAATGGCCTTGATGCGTGATAACGTGTCTGAATTTTTGCGTCGTGTTTTTGCGCCGTCAAAGCACAACACGAACGCTATTCTGCGCGGGTTCTATTTTACATCGGGCACCCAAGAAGGGACGCCGATTGACCAAGTTCTGGGGGCAATGTCCCAGACTGGTGACGCGACCGCGGGCATGGCGCCTGCGTTCATGTCGGGGCAGGGGAAAAGCTTCTTTATTCATGATTTGCTCAAACGTGTGATTTTTGAAGAACGCGATTGGGTGTCACATGACATGGGCGCTGTCCGTCGGACGGCGATTTTGCGTGCTGTAAGTCTTGCTGGGATTGGGTTGGTGACGGCTGCAATGTTGGCCGCATTTGGCATCAGCTTTTGGCAGAACCGCGCGCTCGTGCAGGTTGCTGACACAGAGGCTGGTACATATTCGCGCGCAGCACAGGTTGAGATTGCCCGTACCGAAGTTGAAGATCCTGACCTTGAGCCTATCCTGCCATATCTGGAACAGCTACGCCTGATGCCTGCGGGCTACGGTGAGACGCAAGAAGCCACGATTTGGGAAGGGTTCGGTCTTGGCCAGCGCAACCGTTTAAGTGCTGCAACTGAAAATGCTTACGCTGATGCGCTGGAACAAATGTTCAGACCTCGTTTGATTTTGGAGCTGGAAACCCGGCTGTCTCAGTTACGTAATTCTGCGGAACCAGCAGAGATTTACCGCGCGTTGAAGGTGTATTTGTTATTGGGTGGTGAAGGTGGCCAGTCTGATGATGACGCGATCAAAACGTGGTTCGATGATATTTGGTTTGACGAATATACTGGCCTGAATGGTCTTGATACGCGCGAAACGCTTGCTGGACACCTTGATGCGATGCTTTCGCTTGATGGGCGTCGCGATGTTGGCGTGAAGCTGGACAATACCACAATCACCACGGCCCGAAGCTCGATTGTGCAGATGTCGCTGGCAGATCAAGCATATGCGCTAATCAGGGATCGCTCAAAGGCTGCGGGTTTGCTTGATTTCCGGCTTGAAGATGCGTTGGGTGTGCAGGGTAGTCTTGTGTTTGAGACTGTCGACGGGTCTGACCTAAACACGGTCACGATTGAGGGACTATACACCTACGAAGGGTTCTGGAGCTTCTTTTTTGAACAACTGACCGAGGTTGGTGACGCTTTGGAAGCGGACAAATGGGTGTTGGGGGATCAAGCGTCGCTTGTGAATTTTGATGCACAAATGGCTGGGTTAGCTCAGGCGTTGCAGGTCACTTATCGCCGCGATTTTGAACGCGCTTGGGTGCAGATGTTTGATCAAATTCGACTGGCTAATATGTCAGCTGATGCGCCAGTGTATGACACGCTGGCTGTTGCATCTGCACCGTTCTCATCTCCGATTTTACAGCTTGTGAAGGCAGTGGATGATGAAACAAAACTATCGCGCGAGCTTGAAGCGATTGCTGCCCAGCTTGCTGGTGGCGGCGAAGAAGGTAACGTAGCTGGCGATGCGGCTGGTAATGTCGGTTCGTTCTTGCTGCGTGACCAGTTGCGTCGTGGGCCACGCACATTGCGAATTCTTACGGATTCTGTGCGGAATTCCGGTAAGGATCAGAACCGTGTGAATGGGAGCAGTGACGGCGATAGCCCGACCCGTTCTGTTGAGCGTCTGACCCAGATATTTGAAAACTGGCATATTCTGATTGAAGGTCCAGAAGGCCAGCGCCCGATTGATATCGTGCTTGCCGATCTTGAGGCGATCCGTGGGAACTTGCGTCTTGCGGCGTCAAATCCCGGTCAGTCAGCGGCCTTACTGCCACAACTGTTGTCGAACCTGACACGCAACAATTCGCGCCTACCAGAACAGTTGCGCGCGTTTGTGAACGACGCAGAATCTGATTTCCGGTCCGAGGCAACGGACGCCACATTGGCTGAAATGAACCGGGCTTTGAACAACACGATCACGCAGGTGTGCCGCGATACGATTACTGGGTTCTTCCCGTTCTCTGCGTCACAGCGGCAGGTTCCGACGGGTGACTTCGGTCGGTTCTTTGGGCCGGGCGGTGATATGGACATGTATTACAACACCTACCTTGCCCAGCATGTTTTGGCGACGGGTGACGGTTTAGCGGTTGATCCCAACAGCCCCCTTGCAGATCGTCTTTCAACTGCTGCTATTCGCCAATTTGACCGTGCCATCAAAATACGGCGCGCATTCTTTGGGGCAGGGGGCACAGCGCCTGAGGTTCAAATCACGATCTCACACGAGGCCTCGCACCCGACGATTGAACAGGCTCATCTGGAAATTAATGGTGTGAACACGATCACGGCTGCAGGCGATCCACCCAAGACAGTGACATGGCCGGGCGCAGGTGCATCCACGACCTTGCAGGTGTTCCCAACACTTGACCGAAATTCAACAAAGGAATTCCGGGGTGGGCAGTGGACGATCGTGCAATTCTTGCGTGGCGCTGCGTCTACCCAGCGGACGGGCAACACGTTGCGCACAACGTTTAATGTGGGGGGGCGGTCGATATCCTATGACATCAGTTTCAACACGTCCTCGAATCCGTTCACCATGCCTGAGCTGTCAGAGTTCAGCTGCCCACAGAGTCTTGATTGATGGGGGGCCCGAATCCCTCTGTTGGTCTATATGGCAAGCACCCTTCGTTTGGGGATTTTGTCACGGCCGGCTTGCCAGAGGATGTGCAAAACGCGCTTGAGAAATGGGTTCATAAGCTGTTACCAGCTTTGCGCGATATGAATGAGGGAACGTGGCAGACCCGATTTGATGAGGCTCCAGAAATCCGCGTTTGGTTTGGGGCAGATTTGGTTCCCGGTGGATTTTGTGGCGTAATCCGTCCGGCCGTGGATAAGGTTGGTCGCAGGTTCCCGATGATCGCTGGTGTGACAAATTCTGGGCAAATGTCACCGATGCTTGATAGCTCAGCCGCGCTTTATGACGCGATTGGGGGGGCACTTGATAGTTTCAAGCGGGGATCTGGGGATGGTGCGCGGGAATTTTCTGCCCACTTGTTGAACTTAACTGCCCCGTTTATTGCGGTGCGCGAGGACAGCACACCAGACTTTTGGGCGGCTCGCCCTGACGGTGATCTTGGACGTCTCGCGGGTGATATTGCCTATGCAGATCATGATCGCGCTGCTGTTGGGCGTAGCTATATGTGGGTCCATGGCCCCGGTGGGTTGGCGATTCATGCGGCTGAGAAACTTCAATCTGCTGACGTGGTGAACTGGCTGATGACAGACGCCGTTCTTGCGCCATCCTCCGAATTAGAGCCTGTCAAAGGCATTATAGATAACGACCCTGCGGACACCCCGCAGCCAACGCATTAGGAATTTCGCCATGCCCAATGATTACTTTCGGATTGAGACCGGTGGCTTGACGGACACAGGTTGCATACGTGACCACAACGAAGACAGCTTTGTTGTCAGGCCCGATCAGGGTGTTTGGGTCGTCGCTGATGGCATGGGTGGCCATGATGCAGGTGACTTTGCCAGCCAGACAATCACGGGTGAAATGGCATCCATTGGGTTTGCGATTTCAGCCAGTGATCTGCAGGCTCGCTTTATGGCGCGTCTTGGCCGCGCCCATTCCCAAATCAGGTCCCACGCCGAAAGCCTTGGTGGCGGTACGGTTGGTGCCACCCTTGTTGGCTTGCTAATCTTTGAGGCTGAATATGCCGTAATCTGGTCTGGTGACAGTCGGATTTATAGGATGCGCGACGGCGTGCTCGAACAGCTCACGAAAGACCACACAGAGGTGCGCGAGCTGCTAGATGCTGGGATGATCACCCCCGAAGAGGCTGAGACCTGGCCGCGCAAGAACGTTATCACCCGCGCAATTGGTGTAACTGAAGAACCTAACTGCGATATTTCGATGGGGAATGTGCGGGCTGGTGATGTGTTTCTGCTGTGCTCTGATGGGTTGACCGAACACAACAATGATGAGGACTTGCAGCGAATTTTGCACGGTGCCAGTGGTCCGCAAGAAGCGTGTGATCAGATGATTGCCCAAACGTTGGAGCGTGGTGCAAAAGACAACACAACTGCGGTGGTGATCACGGTTGCCCCGTCTGATATGGACATTTGGACATGACGGACGACGAGTCAGACAAGACACAGATCACATCCTCACCAATAATGCCGCCCAAAAAGGTGGCACCGGAGGAGGACCATTCCCGTACGATTATTGCGGGCAGCCCAGTGCCAACGCCCGCTACTGTTGCGACAGTGCCACCTGTGACTGATGCGCCAGCGCTAGAGGCGGACGTACCTACACCGCCGCAAGACCCGACTATTCCGCCGGTTGCAGATGACGCTATTGTTGAAGCCCCGGTGACCCAACCTCCCAAACCGTTAGTTGAAGTATCACTGCCGCCCGACCCTATTCCGACGGCACCCCCAATCGACACTCGTGAAGTGGAAGTTGAGGTCGAAGACATTCCTGAGCCTGAGCCGTCAAGTGCTCCCGCTGCTGCACCCATGCCGATGCCTTCACAACCTGCGTCTAACGGTAGTGCCGTCCCAATTGGGACCGTCATTAACAACAACTATGCCATCACCCAGCTGATCAGTGCGGGTGGTATGGGCGAAGTATTCCGGGGTGAAAACACCTTTACAGGTGACGCTGTCGCGATCAAAATCGTACTTCAATCTCTTGCCCATGATGAAAAGATTGCGGCGCTATTTAAGCGCGAAGCGAAAGTCCTGTGTGGTCTGTCTGACCAATCCATCGTGCGGTACTACAACTTTGTGCGGGACGCAGAGCTGGATCGGTTTTGTCTGATTATGGAATTCATCGATGGGATTGCCCTGTCGGACCACGTCAAAGAAGTTGCCCCGCTGACCCGCGAAGAAGGTCATCGTCTGTTGCGCCGGCTTGCTGGTGGTTTGGCGCGTGCGCACGCGATGGACGTTGTTCACCGTGACCTGTCGCCTGACAACGTGATGTTGCGCGGCGGCTTTATCGACGAAGCGGTCCTAATCGACTTTGGTATCGCGAAATCAAGTGAAATGGCGGAAAGCACGCTGCACGGCCAACTTGCTGGTAAGTTTAAATATATTTCGCCTGAACAGCTCGGCCACTTTGGTGGTGAAATTGGGCCACGGACCGACATTTATGGGCTGGGTTTGCTCATGGCTGCTGCCTTGCGTGGTGAGCCGATTGATATGGGCAGTTCCATCGTTGAGGCTGTCGATGCCCGGCGTGGTATTCCCGATGTGAATGACATTGACGCAGCATTGCGTCCGTTGATTGCACATATGTTAGAGCCCAATCCGGTGGATCGCCCGGCGTCGATGGCTGACGTGATCACCCTGCTTGATAGCCCAGAGACGATCCCAGAGAAATACGGCCGTGCCGAAGGGATTATTCCTCCCGGTAATGCGGCCCCTGTAAGCCAAAGTTTTGTGTCGACTACTGGATTGCAAAGCCCGCCCGGTAGCCAACAACAGACGGGTGGCTTCACACAGCAAAGCTTTGTGCCTGGTGGTAGCGACACCTCGCAAAGCCCGTTTGGTGGCGCACCTGTCACGCAGACAGGGCTACCCTTGTCTCAACCGGGGCAGACGTTGAACCAACCCCGTCCGGTGGAGAAAAAATCGGGTGGTGTTGGTGGTGCTGTGCGCTGGCTTATTTTGTTGGGAATGATTGGTGCGGGCGGATACTACCTGTCGCAAAACCCCGACCTAATTTTTCCAAGCGAGGACGCCGCAGAGGGTGAACCGCTGGCTGACGAGGTCACACAAACTCCGCAAGGGCCACAGACACGTGGATCATTCCTTGCTGGTTTCCATGAGGGTGCGTGCGGTTTCGCAGAGCGTATCTCTGCGGGGCCACAGGCGGGGACAATTGCTACCTACAGCGCCGATCCTGTGGCGTTTGACGGTATGATTGCAAAGTATGAGACGTTGTTTGATACGCGCCCTGCCGTGCAGTCGTTCACCTTGGACGCTGTGCAATGCCCGGTCGCAGACCTCGCTAAGATCCTTGCCAAACGTCCCGGCACTGCCCCGATCCTGATCCTTGATAGCAATGTGATGGAAAGCGGTGGGTCTATTGTTGGTCGTTTGTCTGATAGGCGCGGTCGCCCGGTGTGGCTTGCGCTGATCACGACGCAGGGTGGTGTCTATAACCTAACGGACCGTCTGACAGAACAAGCCGATGGCAGTGCGACGTTTAGTTTTGCGCTGAACGCCCCTGCCGATAGTGACGCGCAACCGCAGGTGTTGGTGGCAATTGCCTCGGATGCACCGTTGATCGCGGCTGCGGCATCGACAGATGGGGCAAGTGCGGCGTCAGTGATGCCGCTGATCGAAGCTGAGATTGTGGGTAAAGATGGCGCCGCTGGAATGACGCTAGGGTACTTTGATTTGAAGCCGTAGGCAGACGTGTGTTTCTGCAATGAGCGGAGGAACATCTATGAATGAAAAGGTGTTCCCCCAACATCATGCCTGAGTGCTTGCGTCATGCGGTATGCACGAGCGAGCAAATCGGGTTTGTTTAGTTCTGCCAGTTGGCAACAACATCAAACCCGAGTGTTTCGGGTGCAGCTTCCATGTGCTCTGAAAATGCGCCCCACAGCTCCGCAACTTTTGGGGCGTTGGAATTCGAAGTAGCTTCACTTTCGACCACTGAGATGACGTAGCCGCTGCCATCTTCGTTCGCAACATTAATGAAATTATGCATGCCGGGCATACCCATGACTTGGCTTTTCAGCGAATTCAAGATTACCGTTGCGGCGTCCCTGGAACCGGGCTTCATCTTATAATTTGTAACACGAGCAAACATTTTGAATCCTTACTTATCAATATCTAAAAAAACCAAAGCCGATCAGCCTTGGCAGTGAAGACTTAGCAGAAAAATCGGAAAAAAGTAAGTTTTTGCCCTGCCTAGACCAAATATAGGACCTTTAGGAGGGATAAGTTAGTGTATTCAAGGCCTAAGATGTCGACAAAATCTGATAGCGCAGACACCAATCGAAAGTTTGTTTTTTCAGCAAAAACTGCCTATCGCACATCAAACGGCAGCATCACGATTGGGACGTTATTGCCGACTTCGGCGTTCAGTGCCTCAAAGTAGGTTGTGGCGAGTTGTCCGTTTTGTGCGTCTACGGATGATGGGCGGCTGTTTGTTCCAATAGCCACCAGTAATTGCTTGGTATCGCGCGCTGATCCTGCGCGGCGCAAAGGCACGTCGAACCGGGCCTCGTTACCCACGAATGATAGGTACTGGCCAAGGTCTTGCACGACGCCGTTGTCGTCTACTATCACGAGTGACACATAGCGCCCCGCCGTGCGCCCGATGGCGCCGACGAGTTGGTCGCCACTGTTGATCTGGTCCTCAGTCAGGCTGAACGCCATGCGGAATGCAGGGTAGCTGCGGTTTTGACGCACGTAATCTAATACTGCGCATTGGCGCGCATCCACTAGCACGGAACGTTGGCCGGGGCGCGGTTCAACTCCGTCCAGAATAGCCGCTGCATAGGGGGCCACGTCTGCCTCTGAGGCGGTGACGATGACAAGTTCCGGTGCGCCGTTGGTGGCTTGTTGGGGGATTGCGATTAGGCAGGTGCTGCTGACGTTGGCGCGAATTCGGCTGACAAGTTCGCTGACCACAGCTTCTGGTGTGCCAGGGGCAGGTGGCGCGACAGTCGGTAAACTGCGTGTTGGGCGGGTTGCTGCAGCGGTCGCTGCTGCCGTACTAATAGTGCCAATACCTACGGCGCGGGGTGCAATACGTTCCGGCGATAGCGCTGCGGGTGCGACTGCGGCGAGGCGTTGGGGTGCGTTGCCAAGTGCAGCTGTTCCTGTTGGTGACAGTTCTGGGACTTCTGGCCGCAACGGGCTGATGGCTTCTGGTGTTAAGTCGCCTGCCTGTTCAACGGGCGCAATTTCCTCAGGGGCTGTTTCGGCTTGTGC
>JAPKCP010000103.1 GCA_028822885.1 Yoonia sp.
GCTTTGGCTTCTGCTGCGGCATGCGTGATATCTTGGGCGCGAACGAGGAGGGGGCGTAGATCAAAGCCGAACGCTCGGATCACATCGCCACCTTGCCCACGCGCAGCGTAGCGTTTGCCGTTCGGGCTGTCGTGACGCTGGATCAGGCCTGCATTGCTGAGTGCGGCGAGGTGCCGACGTAGCGTGCTTTCAGCCATGCCATGCGCGCGCTCTGACAGCGTCCTGTTGGATGGGTAGACGATTAGGTTTTCAGTGTTGGACAGGGATTTTGACTGGTGAAATGACAGCAGTGCATTCAGCACAGTGAGATCACGGTCACTGATTCCGTAGGCATGACGGGCCGTACAAAGGTCACGGAACAGCGACCATTTGTCGATGTGGGTGACTTGTACGGCACCTTGTGCTTCCATCGCGCGTTGCATCAAGCCAGCCGTTATCGGCCGCTGCCCAAAGGGCGTCGTTGAAATTAAGTCCATTAAATGTTCACGAGACAAAAGAATATTGGCCGCCGGAGACGACGTGTGTTGACAGCTGTCAACAAGTTGCCTTAGATTCAGAGTTGCTAGACACAGAACCAAAGGCCTCTCGGGATGTATTCCGGGGGGCTTTTATTTTGTTTTTGTCGTGTCGTGCCTCCTGTTTTTGTTTTTCTGCTCGGTCTTAATCATCGTGCTGGTTTGCCCAGTCACGGTGAATGTCTGGCAGGTTTTCAATGAGCCAATCATCAAAACCTGCTGCTATTTTTGTGTCCAACGTGACGACAGTTTTTGTCGCACTGCGCGTTACCGTGGCACCGCCTACCAACATAGTTTTTGTAGGGGGTGCCGGTTTCGGCGACTTCAGCGCAGTCATGACCGCATTAAACCGGACATCTGACGTGTCGCCCACGGCTTGCGTGACCAGATCGCTGTCGCCAAGTTTATCAGCCAAAGCCAGCCACCGATCCCGCCCAACATTTGGCGCAGATCCAATGGCCTCAATCAACTGCACAGGCACTTTGTCGGCGACACTGAGCAAGCGGGAAATCAGTGTCTTATCCATAGCCAGTGCGTCGCCCATGATCTTGCGATCATAGCCCGCATCGCGCATCTGCCGCGCAAAGTTGGCCTTTTCAATAAAGGTCAGGTCCTTTCGCGCGGTGTTTTCCTGACCTTGGGCAAGGATCAGTGCCTTATCGTCAAGGTCACGGATTAGCGCCTTAATTGGCTGCCCCAACGCCTTGAGCGCGGCTACACGCCGTCGCCCATAAACGATTTGGTAGCGCTCTGGATCATTGGGGTTCACACGCAGCAACACTGGCACTTGCTGGCCATATGTCTCAATCGAAGTCATCAGCATAGCAAGGTCCGCGTCGTCCGTATCCAGACGATCTTTCAAACCGGCGGCGTCGATCATCCGCGCGTCAATCTCTTGGATCGAGCGGCGTTTTAAATCTTCAATTGACCGGCTAACCGCCCCAATCGCACCTTTGCCGTACCGGGGCTTTGCCGCATCAACGCGGGCAACAGGGGAGGGGGGCGTGTCGTTCATCAGCCCCTTCATCATGTCCTTACGCGCCATTGTTACGACCCCACGCGGCTTGGACCAGTGCTTCGATCTCGCCGTTCACTGCGTTCAAGCTTTCCATCGCGCGTTCATAGGTGGATCGGGTGAACTGCCCTTTTTCGACTTCATAGAGGGTCTGTTTTGTGATCCCAGCGTCTGAAATCGCGGTGGATTTCAGCATCGTGTGGTTTAGCACATTATCACCAAATATATTGCGCATAAAACCTACCATCTGGTTCTGTGGCCCATCGCCCGGCTCATACCGGGTCACGACATAGCGCAACCAATCGTAGCTCATGTCACCGCCCGCGTCGGATACGACACCCAGCAGGTTTGAGACCATGAGCAGGAACTGACACATCGACATCACGTCAAGCATTTGGGGATGAACAGTGACAAGCACCGCCGTCGCCGCTGAAAGTGCGGACATCGTCAGGTAGCCAAGCTGGGGTGGGCAATCAATCACAACCACATCGTAATCCTTTTCAACAGAGGCAAGCACGTCGCCAACTCTGGTAAAGAAAAGGTTGCTATCGCGTTCAAGCAACGCGCGGGGGGTGTCGTGTTCGAACTCCATCAAGTCCAGATTACCCGGAATAATATCAAGGTTCGTGAAATAGGTTTTCTGGATAACGTCCGAGATTGGAACGGGATCATCATACCGGATCGCATCATAGAGCGTGCCACCATCAAGCAGATCAAACTCAGGCTGGAACCCATGAAGGGCGGACAGGCTGGCTTGCGGATCAAGATCAATCGCCAGAACTTTGTACCCATCCAGCGCCATTTTCTGGGCAAGGTGGGCGGCGGTCGTGGTTTTGCCAGACCCGCCTTTGAAGTTAATCACGGTAATGACTTGGAGATGATCTTCGTCGCGCCGACCGGGCAGATAGGTGCCCTTTTTGTTCGTACCAGACTCTAACATAACCCTTAGGGATTGAAGATCAGCCGGGGAATAATACCGCCGTCCACCATTGCGCACCTCAGGTGATGGCCCACGTCCGTCGAGATCGAGTTTGCGCAAATAGCCATCTTTCACGCCCAACAAGTCGGCCGCTTCACCACTGGTGAATTTGCGCAGCTCGCGCTTGGCATCGGGTGGAAACAACTGTGCGCGGTGCGCCTGTAGACGCTCCGATAGTTTTTGGGCATGTTCACCCACAAGGAAATCAATGCGATCTTTATCGTCGCGCATACCGTACCGCCTCTGTCAGACAACCGTTTGTTACGGTTTTTTTCGTTATATATGCCTCTTGCCGTATATCATTGGCAAGGGAAAGGGATTCTGGCAAGTGTTTTGTGCGAATTGGGCCGTTTCAGCAGGCGTTATGCCTCAAAAAGCGAGGTATCCGACACCGCAGAAGGCCACAACACATCCCACCCATTGCGGAGCGGACATTTTTTCCTTGAGGAACACCCACGCCAGCAAGATGGTCAGCAGCCCAAACATCGACGATGTAACCGATGCATATTGCGGATTCGCCAAGGATCCTGCCGACACCACGCAGAGCAACGCGATCCCGTCGGCAATGCCCATTGCGATCAGCCATGGCAACGCGGACTTACCCGGCCAGAATGGCTTCTTGCGAACCAGAAAGATCGCAGTCACCAAAACAACAGTAAGAATGCGTGTCACGAGGGTCGCAGGCATCTCGTGGCTGATTTCGGCCGCGTATTGGCCCAATGCAAACGTGCCTGCAAACCCGATTGACGCGATCAACGCATAGGCAATCGTGCGCGCCTTTGGTGGCGTGTCGTCGGCCGTTGTGTCTGAAAGTGCGGCCACGAGCGCGACGCCAGTAACAATGGCGATCACTGCAGCCCATTGCAGAACCCCAATTGGCGTCCCTTGCCATGCTGCCAAACCAACAGATAAAATCGGATAGCTTGCAATAAGGGGTGCGACCAATCGTACTGGCCCGCGCTGGAATGCGTAATAGAGGCCCAAAGTCGCGATCACAAAAAACACACCAGCGCCCAACGCGGCCCAAACTGCGCGGGCGGGCAGGGCGTGGAATTCTCCAGTGACGGTGATAAGGCCCCCATGAAAAATCAGACCCGTCAGCAGCACCACAAAAACACAGGCGGTCAGCGGGGTCTTTTGGCTTAAGAACCGGACGCAAATATCGTGGAATCCCCAGCAGACCGCGGCGATCAGGCCAAGAACAAGCGTGTTCATTTATCGGGTCTAATAAAGGGGATCATGAAGACGAGGCAGGCGATCAGAAAGAAGACAGACCCAAACATGCCCCAAAAGCTTCCTATGGAAGCAATGCAAAACCCGATGGCCGAGACCACAAATAGAATCCAGCCCAGAAAGTTGATTTGATGGTTGCTCATGATGTCTAAAACCCTTGCTGCCTGCTCCCTTGAGATTAAATAAATATTCCAGTGATGCAACATCACTCCGGTAGCGTTACAGCGTTTTCGTCGCCTTTCGAACACGTTCATGGCTTTACGGGTCGCGCCCACGCTGCTTTGCTATGCCACATGACCACAGCGGGCAAACAGGCTGCGCTGCTGACACTCAAAAAAGGAAACTACCGTGATTGAACGCATTGAAACTGGCGAACGTTCGTCGAAAATAGTGAAACATAACGGCGTGGCATATCTGACGGGCCAAGTCGCAGAGGGCGCGACCATTCATGATCAGGTCCGCACGTGTCTCGACAAGATTGACGCGCTGTTGATCAAGGCCGGGTCGTCGCGTGAAGACATGTTGCGCGTCACGATTTGGCTGGCTGATATGGATGACTTTGCAGGGCTGAACGAGGTCTGGAATGCGTGGGTGCCAGCGGGTCATGCCCCAACCCGTGCATGCGGCGAAGCAAAGCTTGCGCGTGCTGAGCTGAAGGTCGAGTTCATCGTAGATGCGGCCTACGCCTAAGCCAAAACTGCGCCCCAGTGTCTTGGGGCGCGGTTAAACTTTAGGCAACAGATGCGGCTGCCGTAACTAACGCATGATGTAGTGTTTCGGCGGATGACCGCGGACCAAGAATGCGAACGTGATCCACTTCTTCGCGCCGCATTACAAAGCAACTCAGTTGATGGATGACGGTCCGGCGCACATCGCCCGTTTGCATCTGGCGGATTGGTACAGCGCAAAGGCGTTCGCACAAATCCTCCATCGCAGGCCCCTGTACGTCAAACGTGACCCAAGCACCGGATTGCTCTGTCACTGACGCCGTGTCGCCAAACCGCGTTTTGAGCGTGTCAGCAAGCATTTCATGCGTCGCGCGAGGAGCGCCGATCATCCATTGATCTGGACCCATCCAAAATCCGGCTTCTGGGTCGTGCAACTGAGCTTTGTCAGGGCCGGGAACAGCGCCTAACAGGTCCTTTAGCTTGGCATGGCAGGCCGCTTCTTGCCCCATACGGGCTGCGACAGACGCAAGCGCCAAACCGTCGTTTTCCGTGATGGTGATGTGGTCATAAGTGGTGACGCGCGGCTCTGTGTCGCCAAGCGCAGTGATGGGTGTAAGATCATGCACGAAGGCGGTCCCCCTCTGGGTCAATGAAATGTGCGCTGACAATTTCGACGTCGACGTTCACACCTGTCAAAGGACTGACCAGTCGCATCTTTTCGCCCAATCGGTTGCCACCGTCCTTGAGGAATCCAAGCGCGATGTGGTGTCCAAGGTTTGGCGAATAGCACGCTGATGTCACGTAGCCTTGATCGTGGGCCGCATCGACTGGACCCTGAGCGTTCATCAGATGCCCGCCTGCTGGTACTGGATCGTTTGGATCAAGCGGTTTGATCCCAACTTGCCGAAGCCCGTCTACGGTGTTCATCCCGGCGCGTTCGGACAAGGTTGATCCGATGCTGTCCTTCTTTTTGGACACCATGCGGCCCATGCCAAGGTTCTGAGCAGACGTTGTGCCGTTCAATTCATTGGCAGTCGCATGGCCCTTTTCGATGCGCATCACGCCTAATGCTTCCGTGCCGTATGGCGTGATGTCGAATTCCGCGCCGATATCCATGATCTTGCGGATCAAGGCGTCGCCATATGCGGTTGGGACTGCGATTTCAAAAGCGAGCTCTCCGCTGAACGAAATCCGGAACAACCGCGCACGCAGCCCGCCACAAATCGTGATGTTGGCACAGGCCATGAACGGGAAGACCTCGTTGGACATGTCTTGATCAACGATCTTTTCCAAAACCTTGCGAGAATTTGGACCGGCAACAGCGTATTGCGCCCAAGCTTCGGTCGTTGAAATCAGCTGCACGTCAAGGTCAGGGAACAGGCATTGCCGCACGAATTCCATGTGTCGATAGACGGGCAGGGCGTTTGCGGTCGTGGTCGTGACGACAAAATGATCCTCGGCCAATCGCGCCGCAGTGCCGTCATCCAAAGCAATGCCGTCTTCGCGCAACATGAGACCGTAGCGTGTCTTGCCGACAGCCAGTTTAGCGAAAGCATTACAGTAGATTTTGTTAAGGAACGTTGCAGCGTCAGCGCCCTGCACATCGACTTTGCCCAGTGTGGTTACATCACAGACGCCAACGGATTTACGGGTCGCAAGAACCTCGCGATCCACGCTTTCGCGCCATGTTGTTTCACCGGGTTGCGCGAACCATTGCGCACGCATCCAGTTGCCAGCTTCAATGAAAACTGCGCCCTGTTCTTTTGCCCATTTGTGGGTTGGCGTCAGACGTGTTGGGTGGAACTCTTTACCACGATGACGGCCTGCCAGAACACCGATGGCCGTCGGCGTATAGGGGGGGCGGAAGACAGTTGTACCAACCTCTGGAATAGTTTTCCCAGCAAGTTCGGCCATGATTGCAAGGCCGCCCATGTTGGATGTCTTGCCCTGATCGGTGGCCATACCAAGAGTTGTATAGCGTTTCAGATGCTCAACAGACCGGAAACCTTCTTGGTGGCTCAATTTCACGTCCTTGACGGTCACATCGTTTTGGAAGTCCAGCCAAGCGCGGTTGCACCCTTCAACGTACCAGAACGGTTTGATGTTGATAGGCGCGTCTTCGGCTTGGGGCAGGGCAGGGCGTTTTGCTTCAAAACCAAGGTCTTTCAACGCGGTAACTGCCGTTTCAACGCCGCCAGTCAATGCACCAGCCGTCGAGAAATCACCGTTCGCTGCACCCGCGACGATCATGCCGGGGGGGAGAGTGCCACCGGGCACAAAGGCCGCGATGTCGTCGTTCCATGTCGGACGCCCATGCTGATGGCACGTCATATGTACGTTTGGATTCCAACCACCGGACATGCCAAGCGCGCCACATTCAAGGATACGCTCAGAGCCATCGGCAAGTCGGACTTCGGCGAATGTTAGACCACGCCGACCGCGGGTATTGATCACCTCGCCTTGGATGATTTCATAGTCGTCTGAACGCCGAATATTGGGGCGCACATCCACAACGGCACTGATTTTAATACCCTTTGCGTGCAGGTCTTTTGCCGTGCGGTGGCCATCATCATTATTGGTAAAGATCGCCACACGCTGATCTGCGGCCACTGCAAAGCGGTTCGCATAGGTGCGGATCGCAGAGCCAAGCATAATGCCGGGTCGATCATTGTTTTCAAACGCAATCGGACGTTCAATCGCACCAGCTGCAAGCACCGTGCGCTTGGTGTAGATGCGCCACAGGATTTGACGCGGCTTGCCAACGTCAGAGGCGGGCAGGTGGTCGCTGACACGTTCAACTGCACCGTAAATACCGTGATCAAATGCGCCGATGATCGTTGTGCGGGCCATCAGGCGGACATTTGGCAGCGTTTCGAGTTCTGCAACCGTTTCTGTCGCCCAATCTGCACCGGACTGTTCGCCAAGCGCGAAAGTCTCGCTGTTCAAACGACCACCCATGCGGAAATCTTCGTCCGCAAGGATCACTTGGGCGCCAGCACGACCAGCCGTCAAAGCGGCGGCTAGACCTGTAGGACCGGCCCCGATGACCAACAGATCACAATGCAAGAAACCTTTGTCATAGACATCGGGATCATCCTTTAGGGACAACGACCCGAGGCCAGCAGCCTTGCGAATGATCGGCTCGTACACTTTTTCCCAGAATGCAGCAGGCCACATGAAGGTTTTGTAGTAGAAACCTGCCGTTAGGAAATTTGAAAACTTATCGTTGATCGCAAGCAAATCAAATTGGAGCGATCCGAGGCGGTTTTGGCTTTTAGCAAGCAGGCCGTCGTAGAGTTCGATCGTGGTTGCCCGCGTGTTGGGTTCTTTGTGCGCACCACTGCGCAATTCAACAAGTGCGTTGGGTTCTTCGGACCCTGCCGACAACACACCGCGCGGGCGGTGATATTTGAACGAACGGCCCATAAGGCGAACGCCATTGGCCATTAACGCAGAGGCGAGAGTATCACCGGGGTGGCCCGTGAACGTTTTGCCGTCAAACTTAAACGTAGTCGTCTGGTCGGTATCGATTTGGCCACCGTCTAGCCGATTAACTTGGGTCATTTGCTGCGCCCCCGGCTGCGGGCCACATCGCGGGCAAGCTGCACTGTTTTGATTTCGTGGGTCACCGTGTGGCGGGTTACGACCAGCCAAGACCGATCACCTGCTTCATGGAACCATAATTCATCGTGCCAGCCAGCAGGATTGTCCCGCAGATACCCGTATTCGTAGAAATCTTGCGCTGCGGTCGCAGCTTCCCAGTCTGGGCGATCAATGAGTTTGGCGTCGCCCATATAAGTGAACTCAGCGCTGTCACGTGGACCAAGCAGGGGGTGATCAATAATCATGGCAGACCTCTGGAGCGGGTGTTGCGCTGGTTGAGTTATTTTGGCGAAATGAAGGGAGGGGGCTGCGCATCAATGCAAATTGGGCTGATTGCCCATCCCTTTTTCGTCGATCATCAAGCCCTTTTCGAAGCGGTCGAAGCGGTAGTGTTTCGCGGTCTGGTGCGGCACGTCTTTGGCCAACAAGTGTGCGAAACAGAACCCGCTTGCGGGGGTTGCCTTGAACCCGCCGTAACACCAGCCACCGTTGAAATAGAGCCCGTCGATATGAGTTTTGTCGATAATCGGTGATCCGTCCATCGACATGTCCATGACACCGCCCCACATTCGCAACAATCGCGCCCGGCCCATCATCGGGAGAATGGCCATGCCGCCTTCGCAAACGTCTTCCAAAGTGGGCAAGTTGCCGCGTTGGGCGTATGAATTGTAACCATCAAGGTCGCCACCAAACACAAGGCCGCCTTTGTCAGATTGGCTGCAATAGAAGTGGCCAGCACCGAATGTAATTACACCGGGTAAGACGGGTTTTAGTCCCTCGGATACGAAGGCTTGCAACACGTGGCTTTCCATTGGGAGGCGCATATCTGCTTTGGACATCAACCGTGACGATGATCCCGCGACAGCACACCCGACTTTGGTTGCCCCGATGTAGCCACGCGATGTTTCAACGCCTAGGCATTTACCGTCTTCAATCCTAAATCCTGTGACTTCGCAGTTCTGAATAATGTCGACGCCCCGGCTGTCGGCACCACGGGCATAGCCCCAAGCGACAGCATCATGGCGCACTGTGCCACCGCGATGTTGGGCAAGACCGCCTTTGATTGGGAAGCGCGCATCGTCAACGTTTAGATATGGGTAGCGATCTTTGATCTGTTCAGTCGTCAGCATTGCCGCGTCTGCCCCGTTCAGCAACATCGCGTTGCCACGCCGCACATAGGCATCGCGTTGCGCATCTGAGTGGTACAAATTCAGGATGCCACGTTGACTAATCATCGCGTTATAGTTGAAATCCTGCTCTAGGCCTTCCCAAAGCTTGAGGGAAAATTCGTAGAACGGGTTGTTCCCATCAAGAAGGTAGTTCGAGCGGATAATTGTTGTGTTCCGGCCGACGTTACCGCCACCAATCCAGCCTTTTTCAAGCACGGCAATCCGCTTTTGCTTGAACTCTTTGGCCAGATAATAAGCGGTCGCAAGACCATGACCGCCGCCACCAATGATGACAATATCGTAGTGGGGTTGAGGTTCAGGATCGCGCCAAGCAGGCTTCCAGCCTTTGTGGCCAGTCAATGCCTCTTTGATGACTTTTAAACCCGAATAACGCATGTGCGACACCTCTTTTGGAGAGATAACATTACTGCTGAGCCTATGTCACGACGAGATCGGACATTGGCCATCGCAAATGCGACATGCAGCGAATTTCTGCTCTCAAAATATCATTGTTTTATCACGACAACATCCGTGAGCTGTGTGTCGCTGGACAGTGTCAAACCTTGGGCCAAACGGACGATAAAAGTGCCATTGAACTTGAGGTATATGATGACGGATGCAACAGAAATATCTGGGAACACCAAGCTAAATGACGCTTCTTTGTACGAGGTCCGTGCCTAAGTAAATTGCAAGTGGATCATGACTGATAAGACGTTCCTTGTAATCATTCGGCCACGGGTGATGTGATCGCATATGTTGCCGATCTGTCTGTCGCCGACACAAGCGCTGCGGTTGATGCAGCCTATGCTGCTAGGGCTGATTGGGCTGCATGTGCAGGCAAAGACCGCGCTGCTGCCCTGCGCAAATGGTATGATCTGATGCTGGCAAACGTGGATGATTTGGCAACGATCCTGACCACAGAAATGGGTAAACCTTGGGCAGAGGCACGTGGTGAAATCATGCATGCTGCGTCCTTTATTGAGTGGTTTGCAGAAGAGGCAAAGCGCGTCTATGGCGATGTCATTCGAGGCCATAAGCGCGACAAGCGGATTGTTGTGATTAAGCAGCCAATTGGCGTTGTTGGATCCATCACACCATGAAATTCCCCCACTGCAGTGATTGCCTATAAAGTGGCCCCAGCGTTGCATGTCGTGTGCACATTTGTCGCACGTCCAGCAAAGCTGACGCCGCTCTTTGCGTTGGCAATGGCCGTTTTAGCAGGGCGTGCGGGCAATCCTGTTGGCGTTTTGAACGTAATCCCATCGTCCGATAGCGCGGCCATTGG
>JAPKCP010000104.1 GCA_028822885.1 Yoonia sp.
GGGCACTTGTTTAATTTCGTTGACCCTCCGGGGGGAGTTGTTGAGGCGAAATGAAGCTGAGGGCTTGCGCGTCCTCGCCCACGGCACTAGCTGGTGCGCATGGCACGCACACCCCTTCTCCAAATGTCCGATATCGCCCTCACTTTTGGCGGTGATCCTGTTTTCGAAGACTTGTCCTTGGTTGTTCAACCGGGCGACCGAGTGGCCCTTGTGGGCCGCAATGGATCGGGCAAGTCGACCCTGATGAAAGTCATGGCCGGTCTGATGGAGGCCGACAGCGGCGTCTGTGTGGCCGCCCCCGGCGTTTCAGTTGGTTATATGGAACAAGATCCAACCATGGCTGGTTTCGCGACTTTGGGTGACTATGCATCCAGTGGTCTCGACATCGACGACGCCTACAGGGTTGATATGGTGGCAGAGGGTCTCAAGTTTGATCCGGCTGGTGATGTGAATACAGCATCAGGCGGGGAGCGCAGACGTGCTGCCTTGGCCAAACTAATGGCTGAAGCACCCGAGCTGATGTTGCTTGATGAGCCGACAAACCACCTTGATATCGAAGCCATTGCTTGGCTTGAGGCAGAACTGAAATCTACCCGCGCAGGGTTTGTTTTGATTTCTCACGATAGGGCGTTTTTGCGCGAACTTACCCGCGCAACCCTTTGGATTGACCGTGGAATGGTGCGCCGTGCTGAGCAGGGATTTAATGGTTTTGAAGAATGGCGCGACAAGCTTTGGGAAGACGAAGACCAGCAACGTCACAAGCTGAACCGCAAGATTAAAGCTGAGTCGCGTTGGGCTGTTGAAGGCATTTCAGCGCGGCGCAAACGTAACCAAGGTCGCGTTCGTGCGCTGCAGGACTTACGGGCTGAAAAATCAGCGCAGATAAAGCGTCAGGGCACTGCTGCGATGGCGTTTGAGGGCGGAAGCACCTCTGGTAAAAAGGTTGTTGAGGCGTTCAGCCTGACCAAAGCCTATGACGGTAAACAGATCGTCAAAGATTTTGATTTGACTGTCCAGCGCGGCGATCGGATTGCATTTGTTGGACCCAACGGGGTTGGAAAAACCACGCTTATTAAGATGTTGCTAGGTCAAGTTGAACCTGACGAAGGGTCAGTCAAGCTTGGCACAAATCTTGATATCGCAGTGTTTGACCAGTCACGCGCAGCACTTGATCTGAATATGACCCTTTGGGACAACTTGGTGAGCGATCCGGCCCTTGGGGCGAGCGGCAAGTCGGACCAAATTATGGTACGCGGCGTTCCGAAGCACGTTGTTGGATACCTCAAAGAATTTCTGTTTGATGACGCGCAAGCGCGGGCACCCGTAAGGTCGCTGTCTGGTGGTGAAAAGGCGCGGTTATTGTTGGCCAAGCTGATGGCACGGGAAAGTAATTTCCTCGTGTTGGACGAGCCGACAAATGATTTGGACATCGAAACACTTGACCTGTTGCAAGATATCCTTGGGGATTATCCGGGTACTGTGCTGCTTGTCAGCCACGACCGTGACTTCCTTGACCGGACTGCGACGACGACAATCGCAATGGAAGGCAATGGCCAAGCCGTTGTTTATGCTGGCGGTTGGACTGATTACCGCGAACAACGCGGTGCACGCACGCCAGAGGCCCCAAAATCTGTTGGAAAACAGCTTTCAAGCAAAGGCAAGCAAGGGCAAACTGTCGCGCGCAAGACAACGCTTTCGTTTACTGAAAAGCACCGTCTTGAAGAGTTGCCGGGCGTGATTCAGTCGATCACAGCTGAAATCGATAAACTGGGACAGCTGCTTGCCGATCCTGAGCTTTTTACAGCCAACCCGGTCAAGTTCGAAAAAGCGACAGATGCATTGGGTCAGCGCCAAGCAGTTCTAGATGCTGCAGAAGAAGAATGGTTGGCGCTGGAAGAAAAAGCGTCTTAATTGCATTTTGCGAAAACAACATTGTAAGTGCGGAGGCGAGCCCCCGCACTTATTGGATGCATCAGCCGTCGAAATCAACTTCTTCCATGATCCGCAACGCCGCGGCTCTGTTACCTGCAATTGTCGTCAAATCGGTTGTGTCTGCGGTCACTGGGCCCCATCCTTCGACAAGTTCGGACAATGCAGCACCCTCAAGAACTGGGTATTCGTAGTTGAGTTCTGCGTAGATTGATTGCGCCTCGGCTGAGACCAAGAATTCCATCAATTGCAGGGCCTCTTCTTTGTTTGGTGCGGATTGTGTCATGGCAATACCGGACACGTTTACATGTGATCCACCGTCCGCAAAGGTTGGGAACACGATCTCAACGCTATTTGCCCAAGCTATTTGCTCTTCGTTCGCGAGCATTTTGCCCATGTAGTAGGTGTTGCCAAGCGAGATATCACATTCACCGGCCCAGATTGCTTTGACCTGCGCGCGGTCGTTGCCCTCTGGCTTGCGGGCCAAGTTCGCTTTGACGCCTGCAGCCCAGTTTTTTGCGCCATCTTCGCCCAGATGTGCGATGACGGCTGACATCAGTGCAAGGTTATAGTTGTGCAGTCCTGAGCGGGTACAGATGCGGCCTGCCCATTTTGGGTCAGTGAGGTCTTCGTAAGTGGTCACTTCGCCGTCTGCCACGCGGTCGCGGGACGCATAGATCACGCGGGCGCGTGTTGTCAGGCCAAACCACTGGTTCTCAGAATCGCGCAATGCGGCAGGGATAGCGGTATTCAGGACGTCGCTTTCGACGGGTTGTATCACGCCTGCATCGACGATCTGTTTCAGGTTTGCGATATCGACGGTCATGACCAAATCAGCGGGAGATCTGCTACCTTCTGCCTTGAGGCGTTCAACGAGGCCGTCATCGACAAAAGCGAGGTTCACGGCGATGCCTGTTTCTGCCGTGAAGGCGTCCATGACAGGTTGAATCAATTCAGGCTGACGTGTGGTGTAGATATTCACGTCGGCGATAGCGGGGGCTGCAAGTGCGATGGTGGATGTCGCAACAAGAAGGGTACGTATGGTCATGGTTACTCCAGTTTTAGTTTACCCCTCGTAAACCCGAGTAATTTAGTCAGGTCAATACTTGAATGTTTTAGTCAGGCAATAATTTGCTGCGTTTCTCATCTGCTTTGACTGCGTCCCAAAGTGTGTCCATTTCTGCCAAATCGCTTTGTGCAGGGGTCTTGTTCAGCGTTGTTAGCGCATCCTCGACGGCTTCAAAACGCCTTTGAAATTTAGCATTGGCAGCACGAAGTGTCTCTTCTGGGTCTAGGTTTAGGTGCCGCGCGAGGTTGGCCACAACAAACATCAGATCGCCGAATTCTTCCGCGACTTCTGCTTTGGAAAGGGTGTCGCGCGCTTCAACCAATTCAGCGGCTTCTTCTTTGATTTTGTCGATCACATGGGACGTATCTGGCCAATCGAATCCCACACGGGCAGCACGGTTCTGTAGCTTCACGGCCCGGGTAAGAGCAGGAAGCCCAACCGCAACACCGTCCAAGGTCCGCGTTTGCGCCTTTGCACCACGTTCCGCTGCTTTGAGTCTTTCCCAGTCGATAGTTTGTTGTTCTGACGTTTTGTTCCGCGATTCGGTGCCAAAGACATGCGGGTGGCGCGCGACCATTTTGTCTGAAATCGCGCGTACAACGCTCTCGAAATCAAAATGCCCTGCCTCTGACCCCATCTGCGTGTGGTAGACTGTCTGGAGCAGTAGATCGCCTAATTCGCCCTCAAGGTCAGCCCAGTCGTTGCGCGCAATTGCATCAGCGACTTCGTAGGCTTCTTCAATTGTGTAGGGGGCAATCGTACCAAAATCCTGCTCAATGTCCCAAGGGCATCCCGTGTCTGGGTTGCGCAGGCGGCGCATAATTTCAAGCAGTCGCGGCATACCGCCATCGGGGTCGTGGATCAGGGCGTCTTCGGCCATTGCGTGTGCCTCTTTGTTGGGGTCAACTGGACCTTATTGTCCCCACAAGCAGAGTGCCAGCCATGCCAGTCATCAACCGGATTGCCGACTATACACCTGAGATGACGGCTTGGCGGCAGCATCTTCATCAGCATCCAGAATTGGTGTTTGATTGTCACAAGTCTGCGCGCTTTGTGGTTGAAAAGCTGCGGTCGTTTGGGATCACGGACATTCACGAGGGGATCGCGACTTCTGGTGTTGTGGCGATCATCGAGGGGCATGGCGCTGGTCCGACCATTGGTCTGCGTGCTGATATGGACGCCTTGCCGATGGATGAGACAACGGGTGCGGAGTATGCGTCCACCGTCGCAGGTGCCATGCATGCCTGCGGTCATGACGGCCATATGACGATGTTGCTTGGGGCAGCACGGTATTTGGCAGAGACGCGTAACTTTTGTGGAAAGGTGGCGCTGATCTTTCAACCTGCTGAGGAAAGTGTTGGTGGGGCGGAAGTCATGGTGCAAGAAGGCGTTCTGGATCGCTTTGGCATTGACGAAATATACGCGCTACATAACTTACCCGGTCTTCCGATTGGCCATTTTCAGACCACAGCAGGCCCAATTATGGCAGCCGTGGATACGGCGACGATCACCATTCAAGGTCGTGGGGGGCACGCGGCCATGCCGCATGATACCGTTGACCCAGTCGTGGCTGCGGTGTCGATTGTGCAAGCAATCCAGACAATATTGAGCCGTAATCACTATGCTTTCGACCAATTGGTGATCTCTGTAACGCAAATACATACTGGGACTGTCGACAATGTCATTCCAGATACGGCTTGGATTCAGGCCACTGTGCGCACTTACGATAAAGACGTACAGGCCATGGTGATCAGGCGGTTAACTGAGATTTGTGCGGGGCAAGCGGCAAGCTTTGGTGTGACTGCCACGTTGGATTATGAGATTGGGTATCCTGCAACAGTGAATGATGCCGCAAAGACTGCGTTTGCCTGCGACGTGGCCCGTGAAATTGCAGGCTCTGAGAAAGTGAACGAACATGCAGGCCCTGAAATGGGAGCAGAGGATTTCGCGTTTTTCTTAGAGCATCGACCCGGCGCTTATCTGTTTGTTGGGAATGGGGATACGGCTGGGCTGCATCATCCGGGATATGATTTTAGCGACGAAGCAGCCGCGCATGGGGCATCGTTTTTCGCCCGATTAGTGGAAACAGCGCAGCCATTGGTTTGAAGTCAATGTGCGCGTTCCGCGCGTTAGATGTTGAGGGCGATAATCGTATCCACGTCGGCAGTTCGCAATCATTGAAATTCTATGACGCAGCGTTCTTGACCCAGATTGTCCTGCAGTGTCAGGTGGTCAAGAGTTTAGGAGACAGACATGAGTTTGGAAGAAGCAAAGCGCCAGATCGATCGTGCTTTTACAGCAAATGATCCACGTGGATTGGCGTTTGAAAATGCCTTTGCCGGGGCAACTTCGTTTTTACGTCGCAAATACACCAAGGACTTGACTGGCGTTGATCTGGTCGTCACAGGCGTTCCGTTTGATCAGGCTGTGACGCATCGCAGTGGCTGTCGGATGGGGCCACGCGCGATCCGCGAGGCATCGACGTTGCAACCGTATGATCCGCCTTATGGCTGGGACGGTTTTGATCCGTTGTCTGAGTTTGCTATCATCGATTACGGTGATCTGGCGTTTGATTATGCACATACGCCAAGTTTTCCGAGGCTTTTGCAGGAACATATTGCTGGGATTTTAACACAGGGGCCGGGAACGGTGTCATTAGGGGGGGATCATTTTATGACCCTCCCGATTTTGCGTGCATATGCCGAGAAATATGGCCCGATGTCGGTCATTCAGTTTGATGCCCATTCAGACCTGTGGGCCGACGACGATGAGGACCGGATCGATCACGGCACGTTCATGTATAAGGCCGTGAAGGCTGGTTTAGTGGATGTGACGCGGTCAGTTCAGATCGGAATCCGCACGGAATGTGATGATTATCTGGGTATGCCCTTCATTGATGCGCGCAGCTGTCATGAAAAAGGTGCCGCATATGTTGTTGAGACAGTTAAGAAAATTGTTGGCGATCACACAACTTATGTGACGTTCGATATTGATGCTTTGGACCCTGCATTTGCCCCTGGAACGGGAACGCCTGTTTGGGGTGGTTTGGCGTCGTGGCAAGCGGCTGCGATCTTGCGTGACTTGGCTGGGATCAACATGGTTGGTGGTGATGTCGTTGAGGTCTCACCAGCGTATGATCCCACAGGTGCCACAGCGATTGCAGGCGCACATATCGCGATGGAACTGTGTTGTCTTGCGCTTTGGAATAAAAGGAAAATATGATGCCGAATATGCCAATTTCTGGAAATGATCTGGCCCGATTTTCTGGCCGACAAAGCTTTATGCGGCTGCCCGAGGTGGCGACTGCTGAGGGGCTTGATGTTGGCTTTATCGGCATCCCCATGGATATAGGGACGTCTTGGCGGTCTGGAACACGCATGGGGCCGAAACAGCTGCGTGAGCAATCTGCGATGATCCGGCCTTATAATATTCAAACGGGGGCTGCTCCTTTTGATGCGTTGCAGTGTGCTGACCTTGGTGATGTGCCGATCAACACGTTTAATCTTGCCGAATCTATTCGTTTGATCACAGAGACTTATGACGCACACCTCAAGCATGACATCATTCCCATGGGCTTGGGCGGCGATCACACTTTGACGCTGCCAATTCTGCGGTCGATTGCCAAGAAACACGGGCCTGTCGCGCTCGTTCATGTCGATGCCCATGCAGATGTGAATGATGAGATGTTTGGCGAGCGTGAGACCCATGGCACTGTGTTCCGTCGTGCCTACGAAGAAGGGTTGATTACCGCTGATAAGGTGTTTCAGATCGGACTGCGCGGCACGGGATACACGGCTGACGACTTTAGTGAGGCGGCTGGGTGGGGCTTCAACCAGTATCTCGCACCTGAACTTTGGCACAAGAGCCTTGCACCACTAGCCGCTGATATTAAAGCAAAGATTGGTGATCAGAAAACCTATATTACGTACGATATCGACAGCCTTGATCCCGCGTATGCGCCCGGCACTGGCACGCCTGAGATTGGTGGTTTGACGACACCGCAAGCGATGGAATTGATCCGAGGGTTGCGTGGGTTGAACATTGTAGGGTGTGATTTGGTTGAGGTTTCACCGCCCTATGACCTGTCTGGGAATACCGCGCTGACGGGGGCGAATTTGATGTTTGAAATGCTCTCAATTCTGCCCGGTGTTCCTTACAGATAGGGTGGCACAACCCGTGAACAGCACGTACACAGATCATGCATTAAAATTCCCGGAGTAAAATTCACCATGCGTTTGTTTATATTGCTTGTCCTTGGCGTCATTGTGGCTGCCATCGTCTATGTGCGCCTTGCCCCTGATGATATTGTCGGGGTCCATATCCAAGCGGAGCCGCGCGTGCCGGGTGATTATCCAACGTCGGGCGGGTTCTTAGCTGTGCGCCAGATTACGGCTGCGCCGGAAGACGTCTTACGCGCGATCACGCAGGCCGCGATGGACAGCGACCGCACCAAAGCGTTGGCTGGGACTGTCGACGATGGCATCGTGACGTTTGTGACGCGGTCTAAGCTAATGGGGTTTCCTGATTACACGACTGTGTCGATCATTCCAGCGGACACTGTTGATAATGCTGGACCGCTGGTGATGATTGATGCCCGGTTACGCTACGGTCAAAACGATCTGGGTGTGAATGCGGCGCGGGTCACAAGCTTGCTTGATGCCCTTGGTCCCTTGACCGTGCCGCTTGCCACCACCAGCTCTGCCCAATGATTGCAGAAGATAAAATAATCCAACTGATCAACCGGTTCCAATTTTTGGAGGCGAAGATGTCAGGTGATGTGGCTGGGTCAGATATTGCGGCCTTAGCCAAAGAATACAGCGACTTGAGGCCTGTTGTTGAGACAGTGACAGCCTACAAGGACCTTGTGACACAGATCGCTGACGCTGAGGCGATGATGTCAGATCCTGAGATGAAGGAACTGGCAGCGATGGAGTTGCCCGACCTAAAGGCACAGATCGCAGGGTCTGAGCATGCTGTGCAATTGGCGTTGTTGCCCAAGGATGCCGCTGATGGCCGTCCGGCGCTGCTAGAGATAAGACCGGGAACCGGGGGTGATGAAGCTGCGCTGTTTGCGGCAGATTTGCTACGGATGTACCAGCGCTACGCCGAGGGTCAGGGTTGGACGTTTGAAATTCTGGAACATTCTCAGTCCGAACTTGGCGGTGTGAAAGAAGCAACTGTGCGCATCGCGGGCGAAGGTGTCTTCGCCAAGATGAAATACGAGAGCGGTGTTCATCGGGTGCAGCGTGTTCCAGAGACGGAAAGCGGTGGGCGTATTCATACATCTGCTGCCACCGTCGCTGTGTTGCCTGAGGCAGAGGATGTTGACGTTCAGATTGCGACTACCGACATTCGGATTGATACCATGCGGGCCTCCGGTGCTGGTGGTCAGCACGTGAACACGACCGATTCTGCCGTGCGGATAACTCATATTCCGACGGGTCTTATCGTCGTGAGTGCCGAAAAATCCCAACACCGCAACCGTGAGATTGCAATGCAGGTGCTGAAGACGCGTTTGTTTGATCTGGAACGGCAGCGGGTTGATGGCGAACGATCAGCTGACCGCAAGGCGCAAGTTGGGACGGGGGATCGCTCAGAACGGATCAGAACCTATAATTTTCCGCAAGGCCGGATGACGGATCACCGGATTAACATGACGCTCTATTCTCTTGGCGCGATTATGCAGGGTGATTTGGCTGAGATTATTGCTGCTTTGACGGCTGATGCGCAGGCGACGTTGCTGGCAGAGATGGGCGCTTGAGCGGATTTCACGCTGAAGGCACGTTTTGGGACGTCTCTGCTGATGAAGATGTGCTCATCAAAGCAGCAGTTGATCAGCTTTCGCGTGCTGATTTGGGGGGGGCATTGGGCGAAGTGCGTCGTTTGTGGGCTGTATCACATGGTGATGCCATTGCGTTTGATGGGCTTGTGGCGCGCCGTGCGGCACGAGAGCCGCTGTCGCATTTGTTAGGCTACCGTGATTTTTACAAACATCGGTTTGAAGTGTCGTCAGATGTCCTTGACCCGCGCCCAGATACGGAAACGCTTGTTGAGGTGGCGTTGGGGACGACGTTTGACCGGGTTCTGGATTTGGGAACCGGATCAGGGTGCATTCTTTTATCGCTCCTTGCAGAGCGCCGGGCGGCCATGGGCGTTGGGACGGATTTGTCGGATGCCGCGTTAAGCGTGGCTGCGCGGAATGCAGAAAAGTTGGGAGTTGAAAATCAGGTCTCATTCATTGTTTCAGATTGGTTCGCTGAAGTTGACAGCACGTTTGATCTGATCGTGTCCAATCCGCCCTATATCGCCGTGGACGAGATGGGTGGCCTGCAACCCGAAGTGCGTGATCATGAACCGCGCATGGCGTTGACCGATGAGGGCGACGGTTTGGCGTGCTACAGGACAATTATTGTTGATGCGCCTGCATATTTGAAGATGGGAGGGCATCTGATGGTCGAAATAGGTCCGACCCAAGCGGGGGCAGTTAAAGTAATGATGGCCACAGGGGGATTCGCAAAAATTCGTACAATACAGGACCTTGATGGGCGAGATCGTGTGGTTTCTGGACAAAAATTGCCTTCTTAACCTACTTTCAAGACCACATTTGGTATTAGGGCTTGCACTGACACACGGCTCGTGCTTTTTGGGGTTATCAACAAACGAGCAAAGTCGCTCTTGTTGGTTATTCGCCAAACACGCTTACCCAGATATGGCCGCACTGCTGCGGTCCGGGAAATTAAAGCGCAACAAAGCCCGTAGGCTTGACGGAAAGCATCCCATGAGATCATCTAAGCCGCGCTCGCGGGGCAATAAGAACCGGAACAACAACCGCCCATCAGGTGGAAGCCTTATTAACCGCGTGTTTGACAGTAGTGGTCCAGATGGGAAAGTGCGTGGCACGCCCCAACAGATTATTGAAAAATACAACCAATTGCACCGTGATTCCCAGTTGTCTGGTGACCGTGTGAATTCAGAAAATTTTGCTCAGCACGCTGAACATTATTTGCGCATGTTGGCCGAAGCCCAGCGTGAGGTTGATGCCAAGCGTGATGAACAAGAACAGCAAAACCGCGAACGGCAGGCAGAGCGCGACCGCGAACGTACTGATCGCTTGAAAGCCCAAGAAGCGGTTGTGAACGATCCAGCGGTTATTGAGCAGCCAGAGGTTCCTGCTGAGTTGGTAGAAACACCAGAAGCAAAAATCGAAGAACAGCCGCAGCCTGAGAAAAAACCGCGCCGCCCGCGCCAACCGCGTAAGCCGCGTGCGCCGAAGGTCGTGGAGGGTGATCAGCCATTGGTAGTGAATGCACAACCGGATGCACCTGCGCCAGAAAGTGGGACCGCACCAGATAGTGGCACCGCACCAGAAACCGCTGAATAACTTTGAAGCCCTCCGATTTCGGGGGGCTTTTT